>NZ_KB906406.1 GCF_000381345.1 Deinococcus apachensis DSM 19763
GACCTGCGCATCCCACTGAGCGGTAGAGAGCAAACGTTGCACTCCATCTGGGGTGTGTTCCCCAATTCGCTCAGCCACCTGCCAGCCGTTTTTACGTTCGATTGGGCTCAAGAGGGCCTGTAAGTAGGCCAGGGCGCGTTGACGCTGTTCACTGCGGGCAAAACGAGGAGCAATCCGCTGGTGGAGCGTACCCAGCTCCGTCAACCATCGCCGAGGAAGTGAGGCTGCGCCGGAACGCGTCATTCCCCAGGCTACTGCGCCTTAACTGCGGCTGTAGTACTAATAGAGGGGTCAAAAAAGCCCTCTCCGAGGGGAGAGGGTGGGGTGAGGGGTCTTTTAAAGGCTCTACGCCTCCGCCTCGGGGCGCTTGCCCTTCCCGCCCGCCTCCGGGGCGCGGGTTAGCTCGGCGGCAGGCACCCCCACCAGCATCCCCTGCTCGGTGTGAACGTCCACGGTCCCTGATAGCGGGTGCAGCTTCACGACCTTGCCGCACGCCCCGCTCCCCTCGTGGCAGACGCGGGCGTTCTTGCGCGGGAGGTCCTTGAGGAGGTCGAGATACTGAGTGTGCTCGAACTGGAGGCAGCACAGCAGGCGGCCACAGGGACCACTCAACTTCTCCGGGTTCAGGGGGAGCTGCTGGTCGCGCGCCATGCGGATGCTGACAGGCGCGAACTCCTGGAGGTGGGTGCTGGAGCAGTTCTCGCGCCCGCAGGCGCCCAGGGTGCCGATCATCTGCGCCTGCTCACGCGGGCCGACCGCCGCGAAGTTCACCCGGGCGCGGGTGTGGGCGCGCAGCTCGCCGATCAGGCCGTTCAGCTCGATGCGGTCCTCGGCACTGTAACTCACCGTCACCAGGCTCTCGTCGAGCGTGAACTCGACCGCCACGATCTTGACGGGCAAACCACGCTCGCGGGCCCGGGCGCGCAGCAGCCACTTCAGGTCCTCGCCCTGCCGGTACAGTTCCTCCCAGCGTTCCAGGTCCTCGGGTCCCGCGGCCCGCAGCACGGCCCCGTAGCGGCCCTGCGGGTCAGGGGCCGTCCCCTCGCCGCGCACGGTGGCGACCTCCGGCCCGCGCTTGCCCTGCACGACGACGCGGGTGCCCACCGCGTGCGGCTCGGGGCTGAGCATCGCGTGCAGACGGGGACTGCGTTCGAACCTTACAGGCAGGACAACCACGAGGAGCAGGATGTCACGCCGGATGTGAGGGCGTCGAGAGCCGGGTTACGAACGGATGAGAGGCAAGGGGAACACGCCCCGTGATGGGCGGGCGAGGGCAGCCCCCCGGCATTCGTCACAGAGGAAGGCTGGTGAGCGCGGCTGCTCTTCCGTCGGCACTCGGCAAGAGAGGCCCGGGAATTCTGGCTGACCTTAGGACGCTCTGCCCGCTCACCCCTTCCCCCTCAAGGGGGACGTGCTTTGAGGATCAACGGTCCTCAGTGCCGCTCGGCGATGACCTCGATCTCGACGCGCACGTCCCTCGGCAGGCGGGCGACCTGCACGGTGCTGCGGGCGGGGTAGGGCGCCTGGAAATACTCGGCGTACACGGCGTTCATCACCGAGAACTCGTTCATGTCGGCCAGGAACACCGTGGTCTTGACGACCCGGCCCAGGTCGGTTCCGGCAGCGGTCAGGACCGCGACCAGGTTGTCGAGGACCTGGCGCGTCTGGGCCTCGATGCCCTCCTCGACGAGGGTGCCGTCGGGCCGCAGGGGAATCTGGCCGCTGGTGATGACCAGGTTGCCGAAGGTGACCGCCTGGCTGTAGGGACCGATGGCGGCGGGTGCGTCCGGGGTCTCCACGATGTCTTTCATACCCCCACTGTACCCGGGTGGGCGCGGGGGGCAGCTCAGCCCGAGGACTTGCGTGCCGCGCGCTCGGGGGGAGCGGCGGCGCGCAGGGGGGCCGGGCGGGGAGGGGGACGGCCCAGCCGGGCACGCGTCACCCGCTGGGCCACCAGGACCCCGCCCAGCAGCACCACGCCGAGCAGCCCAATGGCGGTGCGCTGCTCGGGGACCAGGATCATGCCCAACAGGGTGAAGTAGGCCAGGATCAGCAGGACGTAGGTGAGCGGGCTGCTGCCCCGCTGGGCGCTGAGGAGCATGTCCACGTACAGCGGGCCGTCGACCTGGCGCGGCGGCAGCGTGTAGTGCGGGAGGCGCTGATCCCGGGGGACGTCCACCACGATGACGGTGATGTTGTCGGCCCCACCGGCATCGTTCGCCGCGTTCACCAGGCTGCGGACCAGCACCTCGGGCGGCTGGGGGCGCAGCAACAACTCCAGCAGCGCCGCGTCGGTGACCGCCCCGCTCAGGCCGTCGCTGCACAGCAGCAGGCGGTCCCCGGCCCGCAGCGGCAGGCCGAACAGTTCCAGCCGCACCCGCTCCTCGCCGCCCAGCGCGTTGCTCACCACGCTGCGCCACTGGTGGTGCCGGGCTTCCTCCTCGCTCAGGTTGCCCAGCCGCACCTGCTCGGCCACCCAGGAGTGGTCGTCGGTGAGGCGGTGCAGCTCGCCCTCCCGCAGCAGGTAGGCGCGCGAGTCGCCCACGTGCGCGATGATCGCGGCCCCCCGGTCCACCAGCAGGGCGAGTAGCGTCGTGCCCATCCCCGCGTACTCGCCCACCGCGTGCCGCAGCACGGCGAGGTTGGCGGCCTGCACCGCCTCGGCCAGCCGCACCGGGGGGGCGCCGCGTCCCCTCAGGTAATGCTGGCTGAGGGTGTCGAGCGCCAAGTTCGCCGCGAGTTCCCCCGCCGCGTGCCCTCCCATGCCGTCGGCGACGGCATACAGTCCCCCCCGCGGCAGGTCGAGGGCCAGGGCGGCGTCCTCGTTCGCCCGGCCACGACGCTGCCGCCCCACATCCGTCAGAATCCCGGAAGACAGGGGAGGCGTCGCGGCGGCGCGCATGTGAACAATATAAGGGAAGTCCCCGGCCCCGCCGTGTCGCCAAAAGCACATCTGGAGTTGATGGTGTGCGGCCCCTCCCACCTTCTGTGAGAGGCGAGTTGGGGAGAACTGAGCGCTGGTCAGCGCGTCGCCCCGGAAGCCCGGCGTTCCCGGGCGGTTCCGCTTACGACAGCTCGCCCTCGAAGTCCTCCAGGTCGCTGAGGTAGTCGGTCATCCAGGCACTCAGGGCCGCGCGGGTGTAGCCGCCCCGCAGGGGCATGGTGCTGTCGAGGTAATAACGGCCCTCGTACACGTAGGCCTGGGTGTAGTAGTTGCCGTTCCACTCGTTCACCAGGTCGAGGTTCAGGTCGGCCTCGTCCGCCGGGTCCCAGCCGTGACTTGCCGTCACCCGGGCGCAACTTCCTTCACGGCAGCCACTGAACCACACGTCGAGCTCGCGCCCGCCTGCCCTTACGGTCACGCTGGGGTCCTCGTCTGCCCGGGTGGGGTTGGGGGTCACGGTGTAGCCCGCCGCCCGCAGCGCCGCCGTGACCGCCTCGGGAGTGGCCGCTTGCACCTGTCCACCTCCGACCACCGGGGCGCCCGCGCCTCCCGCAAGCGCGCCGCCCAGGCTGGCAGACAGGAGGAGGGCCGCGGCGGACGCAAAGGCTTTGTTCATGATCTCACCTTACGCCTTTTCCCGGAAGCCCAGCTCAAAGGGGACGGCAGCTCCCCCTTGACTCATCCTTCACATCTTCTCCGGCGCTCAACGTGAAGCATGACGGCACCGCGCGACCCGGCCCTGACCTCCCCCCCACCCACCCGCGCCCGCAAGCGCACCTTCGGCGTATATATCGGGCGCTTCGAGCCGCCGCACGCCGCACATCTCCTTGTGATGCTGGAGGCGCTGCAAAGCGTGCAGAAGCTGATCGTGGTGATCGGCAGCGCGCGGGCGGCCCGCAACACGAAAAACCCCTTCACGGCCGAGGAGCGCCAGGAAGTCATCACGGCGATGCTGCGCGAGGCGGGCGTGGCGCGCAGCCGCCTGCTGTTCGTCCACGTGCGCGACTACTTCTACAACGAGGGGCTGTGGCTCTCCGAGGTGCAGGGCGGCGTGGCGGAGCATACGCGCGGCAGCAGCGACGTGGCGCTGATCGGGCACATCAAGGACGAGAGCAGCTACTACCTGCGCTCCTTCCCCGCCTGGGAGTTCATCCCCACCCACGTGGTCAGCCCCCTCAGCGCGACTGATGTGCGAAGGGCCTACTTCGAGGACCGGCTGGAGGACGTGCGGGGCATGGTGCCGCCCGCCGTCCATACCTTTCTCACCCGCTTCAGCGAAACACCCGAGTACGCCGAGCTGCGCGCCGAGTACGACTACCTGCGCGAGTACCGCGCGGCGTGGGCCGCCGCTCCCTTTCCCCCCGTGTTCGTCACGGCGGACGCGATGATCACGCGCAGCGGACATGTCCTCGTGGTGCGGCGGGCGGGGTTGCCGGGCCGCGGACGGCTCGCCATGCCGGGCGGCTTCCTTGCCCCGGACGAGACGCTGCTGGGCTGCGCCGCCCGCCGCGCGTACCAGGAGGCCGGGCTGAGCGAGGCCGTCAACCTCCCCGCCCCCCTGCGCGCCCAGGCCGTCTTCGACTATCCCGACCGCAGCCAGCGGGGACGCACCGTGACGCACGCCTTCCACTTCGACCTGGGCATTGGACAGCTTCCCGTCCTGAAAGCCGCCGCCGGGGCTGCCGACGCCATGTGGATGCCCCTCTCGCAAGCCCTAAGCCAGCCCGAACTTTTCTTCGAAGACCACCACGCAATCATCGAGCACTTCCTGATGAGGGGGTGACGACAGGGACACCCCCATCAGGCCGTCGCTCGGCTCACCGTTCTAATAAAGTGTTGTAGCAATAGTGAGAGCAGAAGAACGGTCTTCCCCGCCCGCAGGAGGCTTGCCATGACTCTGCCGCACCTCGACGACCAAAACCTCATCCTCGACACGGACAGCTACAAGAGCAGCCACTTCCTCCAGTACCCGGGGGGGACCACGCGGCTGTTCTCCTACCTGGAGTCGCGCGGCGGGCGCTACCCGGCCACGCGCTTTTTCGGGCTCCAGTACCTGCTGGACCGCTACCTGACGCGCCGGGTGACGCGGGAGAACGTGGAGGAAGCCCGCGAGTTGATCGAGGCGCACGGCGAGCCCTTCCCCTATGAGGGGTGGCTGCGGGTGGTGGATCATCACGAGGGCCGGATTCCGCTGGAGATTCGGGCCGTGCCCGAGGGAACCGTGGTGCCCATCCACAACATCCTGATGAGCGTGACGAACACCGACCCCGAACTGCCCTGGCTGGTCGGGTGGTTCGAGACGATGCTGATGCGGGTCTGGTATCCCACGACCGTCTGCACCCAGAGCTACCACTTGCGCGAGATCATCCGTGCCGAGCTGGAGCGGACGAGCGACCGGGCCGCCGAGGAATTGCCCTTCAAGCTGCACGACTTCGGCTCGCGCGGGGTGAGCAGCCGCGAGAGCGCGGGGATCGGCGGGCTGGCGCACCTCGTCAACTTCCTGGGCTCGGACACGCTGGAGGCCCTGCGGGTGGGCCGCAACCACTACGGCGCCGACATTGTGGGATTCTCCATCCCCGCCGCCGAACACAGCACGATCACGAGCTGGGGCCAGGAGTGCGAGGCCGAGGCGTACCGCAACATGGTCCGGCAGTTCGGCAAGCCGGGGGGAATCTTCGCCGTCGTCAGCGACAGCTACGACCTCAAGCACGCGATCAACGTCCATTGGGGCGAGACGCTGCGGCGGGAGGTCGAGGAGAGCGGCGCCACCCTCGTCGTCCGGCCTGACTCGGGCGATCCCCCCGCGATGGTGCGCCTCGCCGTGAACGCGCTGGCCGCCAAGTTCGGCACGACCACGAACAGTAAGGGCTTCCGGGTCCTCAACCACGTCCGCGTGGTTCAGGGCGACGGCATCGACGAGACGACCATCCGCCAGATTCTCCAGAACCTGAGCGTGGACGGTTTTTCCGCCGAGAACGTCGCCTTCGGCATGGGCGGCGCGCTGCTGCAAAAGGTGGACCGCGACACGCAGAAGTTCGCCTACAAGGCCAGCGCGGGCGTGATCGACGGCGAGTACCGGGGCATCTACAAGGACCCCGTGACCGACCCCGGCAAGCGCAGCAAAGACGGTGTGCTCGACCTGGTGTTGGAGAATGGCCGCATGGTGACGCGCCAGTACCGGACCTTCGACACGGATTTTCCAGGGAGCCTGATGCGAACGGTTTACCGCGACGGGGAAGTGCTGGTGCGGGACACGTTGGATGTGGTGCGGGGGCGGGCGTAGGGATGAACGCGCTGGAGCCTCTACTGCCTATCCTGCAAACACTGGAACCGCTCGGACTTCCGGCCGCCGCGCTGCAAGGTTGGTATGCCTACGCTAATCAGAAGCAGGCAGCGCGGCTCGCCAGGCATCTTGATCACGAGCTGAAACTTGTTCACCAAGAACTCTCTACCCGTGTGAATCACGCCTACCTGCGTTCCGACGCCTTTCAGGCGAACGTCGTTCAGGCTGTCCGTGCCGCCGAAATGGCCGAATCGGAAGATAAGCTCCGCTTCATCGCCCGCTCTCTCGCCGGGTGCATCCTGAGTTTTCCCCCACCTCAACTCGACAAGTTCCAAACGATGCGGATCATCGAATCCCTCTCCGACCGGGAACTTCGGGTGTTCGCCGAGTATTTCCAACTGCTCGATCCGATTGACCCCTATCAGGACTTCATCCCCGCTGACAGCCAGGTATCCATCCCAGGTCTGTCAAAGCAGGAATTTATCGCTGCCCTCTTGGGACTGGAACAACTTGGCCTCCTCACCAAGGAAAACATCTCTGATCGGGATGGGGAATGGACGGCCACTCCTTCGCATTCCGGGCAGGGCTTTGCCTGGAAGCTCACGGCCCTGGCTCGGCAGATTGCCACCCTAAGCCGACTGCGAGGAGAAGAGCCCTGAGCCACCTCCCCCTCCCCCTTCCGGCGGACGCAACCCCTTCACCCCCTACCGCGTAATGGGCGGCAGGAGGCGCAAGGCATGACGAAGCCCGAAGACCCGACCCCCGGTCACGAACCCGACCCCAAGCCTAGCGTGCCGTCCTGGGTGGACGAGGTGCTGCGCGCCGAGCCGTCGCCCGCGCCCACCCGTCCGGCCACCGAGGAAGCGGGCGACCTCCGCATTCCCGAGGAGCCCCGTCCCCAGCCCGCCCCCACGGTCGTGACGGCCACCACCCGTTCCCACACGGACGAGGCCGACTGGGTCGCCCGGGCAACTGGCGGCACGGCGAGAAGCCCGTCCATGCCGGTCGGGGAGCCCCAGGTCGCGCCGCCCCTGCCCAGCCGCCCGTCCGCCTGGCCCGAGCCGCCGCGCAGCCTGTCCTCCGGAAATGTGCCCGCCGACATTCCCCAGAAGAAGCTGATCGCCGGGCTGCTGGCGATTGTGCTGGGCAGCCTGGGCGTCCACAAGTTCTACCTGGGGATGAACACGCCGGGCGTGATCATGCTCGGGGCGAACGTCGGCGTGTGGATTCTGGCGCTGCTGCTGGGGCTGATCACGCTGGGCTTCGGCCTGATCATCACCGTGCCGCTGGCGATCCTGGTCAGCAGCGCCATCGGCCTTCTGGGGCTGATCGAGGGCATCCTCTACCTCACCAAATCGGACGGGGACTTCTACACCCAGTACGTGCTGGGCAAGAAGCCCTGGCTCTGACAGGAAGAACGGCACCGGCCTTGGCCTCCCACTGACCTCCGGTCCCCACCCGGCCTCCCCCCTCTGTAAGTTGAAGGGGGAGGCGTTCTTGACTCTCCGCTTCCAGGAAGGCAGCTTCACTCCCTCGAAACTTTGCGGGCCAGATCACACACCATCCTTATTTATAGGATAACGATATCGTCAAACAAGATATCTCTAAAGGACGTGGGTATGGAACCAAACCTGCTCAAGGGGCACCTCGACCTGATTCTGCTCTCCATCCTGGCAGGCGGCCCGATGTACGGCCTTGAGATCAGCAAACAGGCCCAGGTGGAGACGGACGGCTATTTCGACCTGCGGGTGGGGAGCCTGTACCCGGCGCTGCACCGGCTGGAGCAGTCGGGCGCGGTGGAGGGCGAGTTCCGGCCTGCGCCCCGGGGAGGTGCGCCGGTCAAGTACTACTGGCTGACCGAGGACGGCCAACGCCTCCTCGCCCGCAAACGCGAGGACTTCCGAACGTTCAGCACCCATCTTCAGGCTCTGGGGAGGCGTTATGAGGGACGAGGATGAACGGCGGTATCTGAGGCGCGCGACTCATGGGTTGTGGGGCCGCAAACGGCGCGAGATCGAGGCCGAGCTGCGCGGCCATCTGGACGCCCGCCGCCGGGAACTGGCCCTGATCGGCCTGAGCCCGGAGGCCGCCACCCGCCAGGCCCTGCGTGAACTCGGCGAGCCGGAGCGGGTGAGCGTGGGCCTGGCCCGCGTCTACCTCCTGCCAACCGTGGCGCGGACGACGATGCTGAGCGCCCTGCTGGGCTGCGGAGCTTTTCTCGCCGCGATCGACCTGTCGCACGGGCTGGCGCAGGTGCGGGGCTACCAGCCGAAGTACGCCCTGCCCGCCGGACCCTACACGTACCTGGACATCGGGAGCCTCCAGGCCGAGTTGCGGGGGGTGGGCGTGGGGGTGTCGGGCACGCCCACCCGGCCCGTCCTGACCTTCCCCAATACGCCCGGCCCGGTCGTGGTGAAGACGGGCGGGGAGGACCTGGGACCGTACCTGAGCCGCTCGCTGGTGCGCGATTACGGCACGGGTCAGGTGTACCTCGACGCGAACACGCTGGCACAGTCGCTGCTGAGCGCCGGGCTGGACGTGCGGGTGCGGGGCTGGGTCAATCCCCGGCTCCAGGTGGGGAACGTGACCCTCCGGCTGGGGACACCCGCGCAGCCGGTCGAGGCCTACAGCCTCTACAGCCTGGCGCTGACGGGGCTGGCGCGGGAACTGGGCTTGCGGGCCCCGTACAGTGCGCGCTGGAGCGGCGTGGACCTGGCGAGCCGCCACATGCTGCGGGTGCAGGGAGGGGCGGAGGACGTATACGCCCTCGTCAGTGTGCAGCGGGTGCCCCCCCCCGACCTGGACCCGCGGGTCAATCCGCTCGTCTTGGCCTTCGACCTCGCCCGGCCCGACGCGAGCGGGCGGCTGGCCTTCGCCCTCCCGTACGACATGTTCCACCTGCGGCTGACGGGAAAGGTGGAGGACCTGAGGCAGGACGCCCGACGACTCGCGGACCCGGCGCAGCGGCTACGCTACGCGAGTGCCGAGTCGCCCGCCCACGCCCTGCTGCTGCGGCTCAGCGGTGAGCTGTCCTCCCGGGCCACCCCCTACACGCTGATTCCCAGAAGCGAATCCAGCGTGGGAACGGACTGACCCTCACCCCAGCGCCGCCGCCAGATCGGCCTGCAAGTCCTGCGGGCTCTCCAATCCCACGCTCATGCGGATGGTCCGGTCCGTGACCCCGGCGGCGCGGCGGGCGGCTTCGGGCAGGCGGCCGTGCGTGGTGGTCCAGGGGTGAACGACCAGCGTGCGGGTGTCGCCCAAGTTGGGCGCGATGCGGATGACCCGCAGGCGTGCCAGGAACGCGGCGGGGTCGGGCACCTCGAAGGTGAGGACCGCCCCAAAGCCTCCGCGCAGGTATTTCCGGGCCAGGTCATGGTGGGCGCTGCCGGGCAGACCGGGATAGGAGACGCGCCCCACCTGCGGCTGTTCCCCCAGCCAGGCGGCGAGCGCGAGGGCCGTCTCACTCTCACGGCCCAGACGCAGGGCGAGAGTTTCCAGACCCTGGGCGATCAGGAAGGCGTTGTGCGGGGCGAGCGTCATGCCGAGTTGATGGGCGCCGAACCACCGTTGCCGCCAGGCCAGGGCCGCGTCCCCCCTTACATTCAGGATGCTGTTCTCGCCACCCTCGGTGTAGATCGGGTTGCGCGTCAGATCGTGCCGGGTGCCGACGGTCACGCTCCCGCCCATCACGCTGCCGTGCCCGCCCGCCCATTTGGTGAGCGAGTGGGTCACGATGTCCGCGCTGAACTCCAGTGGGCGGCAGAGGTAGCCGACGCCACCCCAGGTGTTGTCGATTCCGAGGAGGGCACCCCGTTCGTGCGCTATGGCCGCGAACGCTTCGAGGTCCGGCACGTCCCCTGCCGGGTTGCCGATGGTCTCGGCCCAGACGAGGCGGGTGTTCGGCCCCATCGCTGCCCTGATAGCCTCCGGCGTGTTCTCTGTCAGGGTGGCCGAGATGCCCATCAGGGGCAGGATGTTGTTCAGCAGGCCCGCACTGCCGCCGAAGAGGCTGGCGGTGGAGACCACATGATCTCCCGCTCTACACACGCTGAGGATCGCGGTGAGGGTTGCGGCCTGTCCGCTGGAGAGGGCGACCGTCGTCGCCCCACCCTCCAGCGCCGTGATCCGTTCCTCCAGGGCGCGGACGGTGGGGTTTTGCAACCGGGCGTAGCTCAGGCCCTGGTTGAGCTGAAACTCGCTCTGCGCCTCCTCCAACGTGGTGAACTGGAAGGCGGCGGCCTGGTGGATGGGGATGCCCACCGTCTGGCCCAGGCCACGGGGAATGCCGGTCTGGACAGCAGCGGTCTCGTAACTCCATTCGGTGTCGGTCGGTTGGGTCTCGTCGAGCGGAGGGCGGGTGTCGGTCATGCGCCCACGCTACGCGCCGGGAGGGGATAGGGTGCGGGGCATGTCCTACCTGTCTGAACTGCGCGTGGTGTGGGGGTCAGCGCCCCTCATCGCGGTGGGGGTGGGGCTGCTCATTCAGGACGAACGGGGGCGGGTCCTCCTTCAGAAGCGGGGGGACGACGGGTCGTGGGGACGCCGGGGGGCAGCCTGGAACCCGGCGAGACTTTCCTGGAGGCTGCCCGGCAGGAGTTGCTGGAAGAGACGGGGCTGACCTGCCCGGATCTCGCCCTCCTCCCACTCGAAGAAGGGTTGGTGAGCGGCCCGCAGTTCTACCACCGCTACCCGAACGGCGACGAAATTTATCTGGTCGGGATGCGCGCCCACGGGACGCTGCCCTCTTCCGCCCTGGAGCACGCGACGCCGGACGACCGCGGGGAAATCCTCGCCCTGGCGTGGTTCGCGCTGGGCCAATTACCGCCCATCAGCGGCAACATCAACCGCGCGCAGATGAACGTCCTGTGTGCCCGCGCGGGCCTGCCACCCCTTCCCCTTCTCCCCTTCCCGGAGCCGCCACCTATCGGGAATCACATGGCCCAGCTCCGCTCAGTGGTCGGCCCACGCCCCCTCTTCGCACCCGGCTCGACCATCCTGGTGACGGACAAGGTGGGACGAATACTTCTGCTCCGGCGCGATGATACCGGCCTCTGGACCCTGCCGGGCGGCATCCTGGAACCCGGCGAGAGCTTCGAGGCGTGCGCCCGGCGGGAACTCTTCGAGGAGACGGGGCTGAGGGTCGAACAGCTTGAGCCACTGCACCTGTACGCCGGGGCCGAGTACCGCTTCACCTTCCCCCACGGTGACGTGACCGACAACGTGAGTGTGCTGTACCGGGCGCAGGAAGTCGGCGGCGACCTCCACCTTCAGGCGGAGGAAATTTCAGGGGCGGCCTGGTTCGTTCCGGCAGACCTTCCCGGCACAACAGAATTGAGTGGTCCACTCGTCCGGGCGATGCTGACCTCTGCCTCTTCCCTCCCTTCCTCAACTTCGCGCGACAATTCCCGAGCAAAATGATGTACTGCTGAGGTGAACCTAAAGATTGTTAGAACCGGCGCGCTTCTGAGCCTGTCTGCTCTGCTGCTCGCGGCTTGCGGTCCCAAGACTGGAATCGTCACCCCCGACCCCGATGTGCTGACGGAGCCGCCCGCGCTCACGGTGGGCAAGGCAACTGAAGTTCAGAGCGTACCCGCCGTCCTCGACCGCGCTTCCAGGACAATGGTGAGCATGCTCAATCCGGGCAGCCCGGACTTCGACCCGGACCTGAAAGTCCTCTTCCAGTTGCTGGGGGCCAGCGCCGTCCCGAACGCCTCCGCCAACCCGCTCGGCCTGGGGCACGACCTGACGCGGATGCTGACCGGGCAGGGCACCATTCGGCCCCTGGACACCTCCGCGACTCCCGTGACCCAGCAAAACTCCCTGCCCACCGGGACCTATACGCTCGACGCGGCGGGGAACGTCACCTCCAGCCCGGAGCCCACCACCGGGTACGTGATGAAGAATCTGGCCAAGGGCACGACCTTCGTGGTGAACTGGCGGGAGGGCGGTGCGGCGACCGTGTGGGTGGAGTACACCCAGGCTGGCCCGTACCTGGTCCGCATCCGGCAGGAACTCCCCACCCACGCGAGCGCGACCTTCAGCAAGGGCAACACCACGCTTGCCGCCGCTGAACTTAGGCTGACGCCGGGCGAGTGCCTGGGAACCGCCGGACCTAGCGCCCTCAGCCTGGGCGCCTGGGCGGGTCGCGAGCAGAACGCCCCCGTGGCGCTTGACCTCCAGTACGGCTGGACGGACACCGGCATCACCCTCAAGGCGCAGGCCAGCTACCACACGCGCACCTACAGCGCCGGGGCGGCGGTCGACCTGGATGTGCGCGGCACGACGGCCAACCGCTGCACCCCGGCCAGCCTGAGTTTCACGCCCACCCGTGCCGACTTCAAGGCGAGCGCCAGCGTGCCGGACGACGCGGTGGAGGCCACCCTGGGCCTGCGGAAGCTGAACAATCTGGTCATCAGCGGGGCCGAGGTGAAGACCCCCTCCCCCTTCGCGCGGATCACAGGTGACGTGAGCGCCAGCGTGACACACAACGGCCAGCCCATGCTGACCGTCTTCGGCCCGCTGGCGGACGGCACCGACATGGACCTGCTTCCCGGCGACGCGGTGACGGTGCGCTACGTGCAGAACGGCAAACTGGTCGAGACGAACCTCGCCGACACGCCGAAGAAGTTCTTCCGTTAAGGCAGGTATGCAGGAGGGGGAGGTCGCACCACCGGGCCTCCCCCTCCTGCTGCCCGCTATTTCTCCCGGATGCTCCAGCCCTGGGACCGCACCGCTCCCATCAAACGCTCCATGATGGGGTCCACCTCGGCGTCCGTCAGCGTCCGCTGGCCCCGGAAGACCAGGCGCACGGCCACGCTGCGCTGCCCCTCGGGGATGGGGGCGCCCACATACACGTCGAAGGGCTCGACGCTCTCGAGCAGTTCACCCGCCTCACGCCGCAGCAGGCCAGCGATGTCCCCGTAGCTGACCTCCTGCGGGGCGATCACGGCGAGGTCGCGCCAGGCAGCGGGAGCGCGACTGGGGTCGCGGAAGGTCCAGGCCCGGCCGGGCAGGGGCAGCGCGGCCTCCAGCAGGAAGGTATCGCCCTTCAGACCGAACTCCCCCGCGATCTCGGGGTGGAGGGCGCCGAGCCAGCCCACGGGCTGCCCGTTCCACACCACCTCGCCCGCGATGCCGGGATGAAGGGCGGGGGGAACGGCCTCCCCGCGCAGTTGCCGCAGTTCCAGTTCCGCACCCAGGCTGGCGGCGAAGGATTCCACCAGACCCTTGAAGGCGCCGAAGGACCCGGCAACCCCCGCGGCGTACGTCTGCGGCGCCAGCGGCCCACGCATCAGCAGGCCGAGGCGCTCCTGCTCCCCCTCGGCGGGGAAAATCCGCCCAATCTCGAACAGCAGGACGCGCTCGCCCTTGGGGTGGACCTGCGCCGCCCTGAGCAGGCTGGGGTAGAGGGCCGTCCTCATCCCCGTCCGGTCGGCGGTCAGTGGGTTCCGCAGGCGCACGCCCGGGTGCTCGCTGCGAGCCTTCCCCGCCTCCTCGTCGCTGGTGAAGGTGTAGGTCACGACCTCCTGAAAGCCCAGGCCGCTGAGGGTGCGGCGCAGGGTGTCACGTTCCCGGCTCGCTTGCTCGGCCCCCAGGTTGCTCTCGTGAACGCGCAGGGTGGGCAGCGTCTCGGGGAGGTGGGCGTAACCGTGCAGCCGGGCGACCTCCTCGGCCAGGTCCTGCCAGATAGTCATGTCCACGCGCCAGGAGGGCGGCGTGACAGTCAGGCGGTCGCCCTCCCACTCGACCCGGCACCCCAGGCGGGTGAGGATGTCCGCCATCTCGTCTGTGCCCACCCCCATGCCCAGCAGCGTGCGAATCTGCTCGCCCATCACCTCGATGGGGCCGGGCACCTCCGGTTGACCCACCAGGGTCGCGCCGGGGTGGGCCTGCCCGCCACCGAATTGCGCCAGCAGACCCGCCACCCGGTTCGCGCCACGCGGGGCGAGGAGGGGGTCCACCCCGCGCTCGTAGCGGTACACGGCGTCGGTCTTCAGGCCGAGTCGCGTACTCGTGCGGCGCAGCAGCACCGGGTCGAAGTGCGCCGACTCGATCACCACGTCCGAGGTGTCGGCCCGCACGTGGCCGTGGTCGCCCCCCACGATCCCCGCGATGCCGAGGACGCCCTGGCCCTGCTTCGGCTCCTTCGCCGTGGCGAAGGCCTCCGCCACGCTGGGAATGCTCACCTCGCGCCCGTCGCGGATCAGGAGGTCCTCGGGGCCGACCGTGTGCTCATTGCCCAGCAGGTCGCGCACGACCTCGCTCTGACGCAGGCCGAAGGACACGATGATCTGATCATCCGTCACCTCGCGGCGGTCGTACAGCGCGGTGGGCTGACCGAGTTCCAGCATTACATAGTTGCTCGTGTCCACGATCAGGTCGATGGGGCGCATCCCGGCGAGGGTGAGGCGACGCTGCATCCACAGGGGCGCGGGGCCGTTCTTCACGCCATTCACCGTGCGGGCGGCGAAGTGGTCGCAGCCGAAGCGAATCTTGCGCGAGGGATCACGTTCGAGGGTAATGCCGCGCGGGGGCAGGGTCACGCGAATCTCACCCTGACCGCCGGACGGGAGCCCCACTTCCGGCTCCACCAGGTCGAGCTTCAGAAAGGCCGCGAGGTCGCGGGCCAGACCCAGGGCGCTCAGCACGTCGGCGCGGTTGGGGGTAACCTCCACGTCGAGGACGGAGTCCGCCTGCCACAGCTCAGACATGGGGGTGCCAGGTGCCGCCGTGCCCGCCGGGAACAGCATCAGCCCCGCGCTGGTCTCGCCGATGCCGAGTTCCTTCGCGCTCGCCGCCATGCCCCAGGACTCGACGCCCTGCATCTGGCGGACGCCGTATTCCACCTCGCCCAGCGTCGTGCCGGGCGTGACGAGGGCGACCATCGTTCCGGCGGGGAGCTGGGCGGCGTTGGGCGCCCCGGAGGCAATCGTGCGAGGGCCGTGCGGCCCCACGTCGAGCGAGAGCTTGGTGAGCTGCGTCCCCTCGATGGGCTCGGCGGAAGTCACGGCGGCGAGGATGACGCCCTCGGGAGGAGCAGGCACTTCCTCAATACCCTCCAATGGCAGGCCCATGCTGGCGAGGATGGGTTCGAGTTCGGGGGCGGGGGGGAGTTGGGGAATCAGTTCTTGGAGCCAGGAGTGGGGGAGTTTCATGGGAACCTCGGAAGGGGTGGGAGTGGCCTACAAATCGCGCTGGCGGTCGCTTGCGTCCCCTACTCTCCCCACTCGTAGGGGGAGTGGGGGACGAAGAAAGACCTACCCCAACGCCCCCCGGAACTGCCCCAGCACCCGCGGGTCGTTCGCGTAGAAGTACCGGATGTCAGGGATTCCATACTTCAGCATCGCAATTCGCTCCGGCCCCAGCCCGAAGGCGAAGCCGGTCTTGCCCTCGTACACGCGCGGCTTGCCTTGAGCTTCCCTCAGGTCGTCCACCGCCCTGAAGACGTTGGGGTGAATCATCCCGCAGCCGCCCAGTTCCAGCCACTTGCTCTCGCCGCGCGGATTCTCCCACCACACCGCGAAATCGGCGCCCGGCTCGACGAAGGGGTAATAGCTGGGCTGGAAACGCACCTTCGCCGTGGGGCCGTACAGGCCCCTCGCCATCTCAGCAATCGTGCCCTTAAGATCCGCCATGCTGATGCCGTCGCCGACGACCAGGCCCTCAAGTTGGTGGAACATCGCCTCGTGCGTCGCGTCGGTGGCCTCGTAGCGGTAAACCTTGCCGCGCACCACGACCTTGAGGGGCGGCTCGTGGTCCACCATGTAGCGCACCTGCATCGGGCTGGTGTGCGTGCGCAGGAGGCGACCGTCCTCCAGCCAGAAGGTGTCCTGGAGGTCGCGGGCAGGGTGATACCACGGCACGTTCAGCGCCTCGAAGTTGTGGTGCTCGTCCTCGACCTCCGGCCCCTCGATCACCGCGTAGCCCATTCGTTCGTAGATGCGGATCAGGTCGTCATACACGCGGCTGATGGGGTGCAGGCCACCCGCCGGGAGACTTAACCCGGGCAGGGTCACGTCGAGGGCCTCCGAGGCGAGCTTGGCGTCGAGGGCGGCACGTTTGAGGACCGCCTCGCGCTCGGTGAGGGCCGCGTCGATCGCCTGACGGACAGCGTTGATCTCGGCGCCGCGCGTCTTGCGCTCCTCGGGGGGGAGCTTGCCCAGGCTCCCAAGTTCCTTGGTGACCAGGCCGCTCTTGCCCACATACCGGGTCTTAACGGTCTGGAGGGTGTCAAGGTCGGGGGCTCGCTGGATGGCTTGCAGGGCTTCTTCTCTCATGGGGACTCCTCCGGCAAAAGAAAACCCCGCCACGCAAAAGTGGCGGGGACGGACGCTCGACCCGTTCTCAGGTCAGCGCGGCCCCGCGGCCCGTAAAGGGCGAACGTGCACCGGGGCGGGGCGTCATGGCTTCAGGGTAGCGGGCATGGGAGAGAGGGTCAAGGTGGGCCTGACCGCGCGATCACACTTGGCCCGGCAGAGTGGGGCGTGTGAGACCCCACCCGACCCTGCCCACCCTGCTCGCCCTCTCGCTCACGCTCGCGGCCTGCGGCGCCCGTTCCGGTGCCGAGCCCCCGGCCCTCGGTGCGCTGGCCGCTGCCGGGGAACCCATCATCAACGAGCTGTACTACGACTCGGCGGGCACGGACACCGGAACCTTTATCGAGCTGCGCGGTCCGGCAGGCAAGAGCCTGAGCGGATACACGCTGACCGCCTACGACACGGCGGGCACGGCGTACCGGACACTCACCCTCTCGGGCACGATCCCCGCAAGCGGGTACTACGTGGTCGCGCAGGACACGACCGTGCCGGGCCGCACCCTGGTGAACTCGGGCACCGACCTGAACAACGGCAGCGCCAGTCTGCGCCTGCTGAGGTCCGGCACGGTCATCGACGCGGTCGCTTACGGCACGCCGACAACCGGGCGCGGCGAGGGCTCGTCCGCCCCCACCACGGGCGCCGGGTCCGCCCTCGCCCGCGTTCCTGACGGGCAGGACACGGATGCGAACAGCGCGGACTTCCGGGTGCAGGCGGCCACACCGGGCGCGGCGACTGGCGGCACCTCCACCCCCAGCGGGAAAACCGTGCTGTTCGACCTCACCAAGCACGAGGACGCCGGAAACGCCGACTGGCGCATCGACGGGGCCTACAGCGACTACGCGGCGGCGTTGCGCGGCCTGGGGTACACGGTGAGGGCGCTGACGGGGACGGCGATCACCTCCACCGCGCTGAGTGGCGCCCAGGTCCTCGTGATTGCCGAGCCGCAGAATCCCCTCTCGGACAGCGAACGCTCGGCCATTCAGACCTTCGTGCAGAACGGCGGGGGGCTCTTCATGGTCAGCGACCACCGGGATTCCGACCGCGACAACGACGGGTGGGACAGCCCGGAAGTGTTCGGCGGCTGGGACGGCAGCACGCCCGCGAGTGTCACGACCTCGCTGCAGCGCAGCCTGGACAGCGACACGCTCTTTGGCCTGCGCCACTCCTTCAACTCCAGCTTCAGCGACCCGGTGTACACGGCCACCCCGACGGCGGGCACCCATCCCATCGTGGTGGGCGGGGCGGGCAGCGGGGACGACGTGGTGAGCGCGGGGGTGTACGTGGGCACCAGCATTGACGTGCTGGCGGGCACGGGCGTGCTGGGCGCGAACGGGAAGACGTACCTGGGCGTGAACACCGTGGGGGCGGGCCGTGTGGCCGCCTGGGGGGACACCAGCACCTTCAGTGACGGGACCTTCAGCGACGGCACGACCAGCCAGTACGCGAACTGGGGGAACCTGGGCAACGCGAACCTCGGCAAGAATGTGGTGCGCTGGCTCGCGGGCGACCTGTAAACCGACACCCAGGGCGCGGGCGGGCTAATGCAGCTCCCCGCGTCCTTATTTTTGGCCTTGGGACCCGTGGCGACCTGTGCGACCATGCCCCCTATGAGCGAGATCGTGTGGCGGAGCGCGGAGTCGCGCGGTGGGTGAGGTTCACGCGGAGGTCCTTCTGCTCGCGGCGGGTGTATTGCTCCTCGCCAGCTTGGTCGTAAGCCGGTTGGGCGGGCGGCTGGGCATTCCGGGGCTGCTGCTGTTCCTGGGCGTGGGGATGTTCGCCGGGTCGGACGGGTTGGGCATCCAGTTCTCCGACTACCGGCTGGCGCAGGCGCTGGGCACGCTGGCGCTGTGCTTCATCCTCTTTCAGGGTGGGCTGGACACCAACTGGCGGCTGGTGCAGCCGGTGGTGAGGCGCGGCCTGAGTCTGGCGACCCTGGGCGTGCTCCTCACGGCGGGGGTGATGGCCGCCTTCGCCCACTTCGCCTTCGGGTTTCCGTGGCTGGCGGCGTGGCTCCTGGGGGCCATCGTGAGCAGCACGGACGCTTCGGCGGTCTTTTCGGTGCTGAAGGAACGCAATCTGGGCCTGAAGGGCGACATCGACCCGCTGCTGGAGTTCGAGTCGGGCGTGAACGACCCGATGGCGGTCTTTCTCACGGTCGGCCTGATCGAGCTGATCTCGCACCCCGGGGCAGGCGTCCTGGAGATCGTGCCCCTCTTCCTGCGGCAGATGGTGCTCGGCGCGCTGCTGGGGGCCGTGCTGGGACGGGCCGCCTTATGGATACTCAACCGAGTACAGCTCCAGTTCGAGGGGCTGTACTCGGTCCTCACCCTCGCGCTGGCGCTGACGATCTTCAGCGGGACGGCGGTTGTCGGCGGGAGCGGCTTTCTCGCGGTCTACATCGCGGGCGTGATCCTGGGCAACGCCGACTTTATCCACAAGCGCAGCCTGATCTCCTTCCACGACGGGCTGGCGTGGCTGATGCAGGTGGGAATGTTCCTCACGCTGGGGCTGCTCGTCAACCCGCGCGAGCTGCTGCCGACCGCCGGGCTGGCGCTGGCGTGCGCCCTGGTGCTCGTCTTCGTGGCGCGGCCCGTCAGCGTGTATCTCAGCCTGGCGCGGGCACGGATGCCGCTGAACGAGAAGACGATGGTCGCGTGGGTGGGCCTGCGGGGCGCCGTGCCTATCGTGCTCGCCACTTTCCCGCTGCTCGCCGGGGTGCCGCAGGCGCAGACGCTCTTCAACGTCGTCTTCTTCATCGTGCTGACGAGCGTGCTGCTCCAGGGCACCACCCTCACCCTCGTCGCCCGCTGGCTGGGGGTGCGCGAGACGTTGCCGCCGCGGGCCGCCTACCCGATCACCTACACGCCGACCGGCCACAACAAGAACGAGATGGTGGAGGTCGAGGTGCGCCCCGGCAGCGACGCGGACGGCGCCCGCATCGTGGACCTGCACCTGCCGCCCGAGGCGCTGGTGATCCTGATTCACCGCGCGGGGGAGTTCCTGATCCCCAAGGGGGCCACCGAACTCGCGGCGGGGGACAGCGTGCTCGTGCTCGCAGGTGGCGAGGAACTGACCGAGGTGCGCCGCCGCCTGGGCACGGCGGGCTGAACCGAGGGTGGGAGGCGGGCGCCGGGTTCGGTAGGCTGGGCAGCGGTTTTCCCCGATCCGAACGAATGTCCCCCGGAGGTTCCCTGTGGTTCATGTCCGCGCCCCCTTGAAGGTTCTTGTCGCCGCCCTGCTCGCCCTCCCGCTGACGGCCGCCGTGGCCCAGGGCTCTGGCCAGTTCGGCGGGCTGAAGTATCAGGTTCCCGCCGGGTGGACCTCCCGCAGCGAGGTGGGCGCGCTTGTCCTCAGCCCCTCGGGACTGGCATCGGGCGAGGTGGTCACGGTGCGTTTCCTGCCGCCCGCGAAGGCCCCCACCGACTTCGCCGCCTGGTTCGCCACGCACGTCGCGGCCAATGCGCGCGACCTCGCGGGACAGCGCGCCAGCCCCGTGCAGCCGGAGAAGACGGACGAGGGCGACCGGGCGCTCACGCAGGTCGTCATCGGGACCGTGAATGGGCAGCCCCGCTTCCGGTACTTCCTGGCCGTGCTGCACGGGAATCAGGTGTTCGCGGCGCACTACACGACTTCCAGCCTGGCGCTGCTGGAGAAGTACCAGCCGGGCCTGGAGGCGTTCCTGAAATCGGTGGACCCAGCGGGGCCTTCTTCCGGGCCCCAGGCGAAGGCGCCGACCACCCCGGCGCAGGGAACGACCCGGCCCACGACCCCCACCACATCCACTGGTGGCGCCTGGCCCAGCGTGACCGCCGTCAGCACCCCCAAGTTCGTCGCCTCGGGCCGGGACCCGGAGGCGGAACCCATTCCTGACGAGTTCCGCTGCTATGCCGAGTTGCGGGGCAGTGACTACAGCAAGGCCCCGCTGCGCCTGCAAATCCTGGAGGGGCGGCAGTACCGCATCGGCGACGGCACGAAGGTGCTGGGCTCGGGGGCCTTCACGACGGTGAAGGGGACGTTGAACAAGGTGCGCTGGACCTCCGGGCCGCTCGCCGGAACCGACGACGCCTACCTGAACTTCAACGACTACGGCCAGACCATCAGCCTCCAGAACATCGGCCCGGAGGACAAGCAGATCGACCTCGAGTGCTACCAGCGTGGCCCGCGCGAGGACCAGGCCCGGCTGACCTTCGGCCTGCGGACGCCCAAGCCCGGCCGCTACGCCTGCACGGCGGTGAACGCGAACGGGAAGGCCGCGCCGCCGCTGGAACTCCTGCCCGGCAACCGCTACCGCGTGAACGGCGCGGAGGGGCAGTACCGCCTGGACCTCCTGAGCGACCAGGACGACGACAACGGTGACGTGGACTTTCTGAGCGGCCCCTGGGCGGAGAGGTCCGGCTTCTACCGGGAGGAGAACGGCCAGCGCACCCTGTACGTATCCCGCACCGCCGAGTGCAGCGTGACCGTGAAACCCACGCCGATTCCCCGCTACGGGAAGACAAAGGCCCCGGCCCCACCCAGGGGTTCCGGCGTACTCTCGGGCGCCTACGCGAGCTGGCAGGCGGACGTGGGGGGCTACTGCGGCGGGCTGTGCTGGAACTTCTACGTCTTCGACAAGAACGGCTACGTCTACACCGACGAGCCGGACACGGGGCTGGAGGACGCCGACTGCTCGCGCACATGGCCCAACGGCCTGCCAATCTGCGAGGTGTACTCCTTCCGAAACGGACAGCTGAGGATCGGGGAGGGCAAGCCCGAGCCGCTGAGGAAAAAGCCCGGCGGCGGCTACGACCTGGACGGCACCACCCTGCTCGTCGTCCGGCCCGTCTCGGGGCTGAAGCTGAACGGGACGTACCGCAGCTTCTCGGCCAGTTCCAGCCTCGGTGGCCTGACGAGCAGCTACTCGGAGGCCTTCTTGCGCTTCACCCCAGACGGCCGCTTCTCGCGGGAATCCTCGGGGGGCGCCAGCTCCACCTTCACGGACACGGGCACGTCGTCCGGCACGACGACGGGCGGCGTGACCGGACGAGCAGCCGCAGCAGCAGCGGCACGTACCGCTTCGTGGGCAACACGCTGGAGCTGAAGTACGCTGGCGGCCACGTGGTGCGCTCCTTCGCCTTCCTGCCCGACTCCGAGGGCGGCAAGCCGAGCACCGGGATCGTCCGCATCGGCGGCCGGTCGTACACGGTGCAGGAGAAGTAGCCCCGCAGACAGCCCAGTCGACACCGGGCCGCCCGTCCGGATTCGCGGACGGCGGCCCTGTTGCCCGCCGGGTGGGGGTGTTACCGTGGGGGCATGACGAGCACCGCCGACAAACCCGCCGTCCGCGACCCGGCGGCGCAGGACCCCGAAGTCTTCGATTTGATCGCCCGTGAGGCCGAACGTCAGCGCACTGGCCTGGAACTCATCGCCTCCGAGAATTTCACCTCGGCCGCTGTGCGGGCCGCGCAGGGCAGCGTCCTGACGAACAAGTACGCGGAGGGCTACCCCGGCAAACGCTGGTACGGCGGCTGCGAGGTCGTGGACGAGGTCGAGCGCCTCGCCATCGAGCGGGTCAAGCAGCTCTTCGGCGCCGAGTGGGCGAACGTGCAGCCGCACTCGGGAAGCAGCGCCAACCTCGCCGTGTACAACGCGCTGATTGAGCCGGGCGACACGGTGCTCGGCATGGACCTCTCGCACGGGGGACACCTGACCCACGGCAACCCGGTGAACTTCTCCGGCCTGCGCTACAAGATCGTGGGCTACAAGGTGAACCCGGAGACGGAGCTCATCGACATGGAGGAGGTGCGCCGCCTCGCCCACGAGCACAAGCCGAAGATGATCATCGCCGGGGCGAGCGCGTACAGCCGCATCATCGACTTCGCGGCGTTCCGCGAGGTGGCGGACGAGGTGGGCGCGATCCTGTTTGCCGACATCGCGCACATCGCGGGACTGATCGCGGCGGGGCTGCACCCCAACGCGTTGCCGCACGCGCACGTGGTCGCCTCGACGACGCACAAGACGCTGCGGGGGCCGCGCGGGGGCATCATCCTGAGCAACGACCCCGAACTCGGCGCCAAGATCGACCGGGCCGTCTTCCCCGGCTACCAGGGCGGGCCGCTGGAACATGTGATCGCCGCCAAGGCGGTGGCCTTCGGCGAGGCGTTGCGGCCCGAGTTCAAGAACTACGCCGCGCAGATCATCAAAAACGCGCAGGCGCTGGCAAAAGCGTTCCAGGAGCGGGGCTACCGGGTCGTGTCGGGCGGCACCGACAACCACCTCTTCGTGCTCGACCTGCGCCCGCAGGGCCTGAACGGCACCAAGGCGACGAGGCGGCTCGACGCCAACGACATCACCATCTCCAAGTCCACCCTGCCCTACGACACGGAAAAGATTCTGCACGGCGGCGGCATCCGCATCGGCACCCCGGCGGTGACCACGCGCGGCATGACCGAAGAGGACATGCCCACCATCGCGGCCCTGATCGACCGCGCGCTGAAGGGCGAGGACGTGAAGGTGGAGGTCCACGCCTTTGCGGGCGGCTTCCCGCTGCCCTGAGCGTAACCCGCGCCCAGGCCCTCCACTCCCCCTGGAGGGCTCTTGTCACGGCATGTTTTTGTGAGGCCTTCCTTTTAAACTACACCCATGTCTGCCCTCCCCGCCCGTGAGGAGCCTGCCACTCCTCATGACCTGTCCCTGCACCTCACCCGCCTGGGCCTGACGGCGAGCGATCTGGGCGTCGCCATGCAGCCGGTGCTCGACGCGCTGGTGAGCCGGACGGCGGCGGTGGGGGCGGGGTACTTCCAGCTCCGGGACACCACCCTGACCTACCACGCGCGGGCGGCGAGCGGGGACATGCCGCAGGGGCCGCTGATGGAGGCGCTGCTGGCGCACGGCCTGCCCCCCGAGTTGCCGCTGATGGGCGCGCTGCGGTCGGCCGACCACGTGCTGTATTTCGAGGACACCCGCACCGCGCCCGACGCCGCGGGCTTTCCTGACCTGGGCGTGATGGCGCTGACCGCCGCGCCGGTCCGGGACCAGGGCGGGCGGCTGGTGGGGGCGCTGCTCTCGCACGTGTTCACGCCGCACGAGTGGTCGCCGGAGGAACGGGGGCTGGTGGGCACGGTCACCGGCCTGCTGACGCTGCTCGCCGCCCGCCTGGACGCCGAGGAGCGCGAGCGGGCCGCGCACGAGAGCGCTCTGCGTGCCCTGGGCCTGATGCTGGAGGCCCGGGACGCCGAGACGCAGGGTCACACTGACCGGGTCACGGCGCTCGCGCTGCGGCTGGGCCGCGCCCTGGGCCTGAACGAGGTCGAGCTGCGCGATCTGCGCTGGGGCGCGTATCTGCACGACATCGGCAAGGTCGGCGTTCCCGACGCGATCCTGCACCACCCCGGCGCCCTGGACGCCGCCGCGCGGGCCCGGATGCAGGAACACGTCGCCGAGGGCGGGCGGCTGGCGGGGCAGCTCCCCTTCCTGCCGCGCGCCGCGCTGGACGTGGTGATGGGGCACCACGAGCACTGGAATGGCGGGGGCTACCCGCACGGCCTGGCGGGCGAGGCGATTCCCCTGCACGCCCGCATCTTCGCCGCCTGCGACGTGTACGACGCCCTGACCAGTGTGCGGCCCTACAAGCGCGCCTGGACTCATGCGGAGGCCGCCGCCGAGTTGCAGCGGAGCAGCGGCACCCACTTCGACCCGGCGGTGGTGACGGCCCTGCTGCGCCTGCTGGAGGAGGACGGAACCGACTGACCCGGAGGTGACCCGCCCCTTACCCCTCCAGCGTCAGCAGCGTCAGTTCCGGCTCGCAGAGGTTGCGGAAGGGAATCCCGCTGGTGCCCAGGCCGCGGCTGACGTAGGCGGGCGTGCCGTAGGCCCCGCGCACCCAGCCCATCGCGTACCGCTGGCCGTAACGGCTGGGGACGACCGGGGCGCCGACGAAGGGGAGGCGCACCTGCCCGCCGTGGGTGTGCCCGCACAGGACCAGGCCCACCGGACCGGGCAGGTCGGGGAGGAGATCGGGGTTGTGGCTCAGGAGCAGGGTGGCCCGCTCCCCCGCCCCGGCGAGGGCCGCCGTGGGGTCGGTATCGTCCTGCCAGAAGTCATCCACGCCGCCCAGCCATAGGTCGTCCCGGACGGCCCGCCCGGCGTTGAGCAGGATGGGCACGCCCGCATGCTCGAAGGCTTCGGTCAGGCCCGCGCGGCGCTGCGCCCAGTCGGGGCGGGCGCGGCCGCCGCGGCGGGTGTCGCCCCGCCCGAAGGAGTCGTAGTCGTGGTTGCCCCACACTCCGAACACGCCCAGCGGCGCGCGCAGCCGGGCGAGTTCGGCGAGGAGCGGCGCGGGGTCGGCGTCCGAGCGGATGTCGAGGAAATCGCCCCCTATCAGGATCAGGTCGGGGCGCTCGGCGTTGGCCGCGTCCACCCAGGCGCGCACCTGGGGCGCGAAGACGTACAGGCCGTAGTGCAGGTCGGTCAGGAAGGCGACCCGCAGCGGGGCGCGCAGCCCCGGCAGCGTCAGCCGCTCGCGCACCACGCCGAAGCGGGCGGCCTGCGCCAGTCCCGCGCCGCCCAGCGCGCCCACGGCCAGCCCGCCGCCCAGCAGGCCGCGCAGCACCCGGCGACGGAGGGGATTCGGGGGGGAGGGGGGCGAGGCGTCCATGTCCGCACGGTACCCGCCGCACGTGAGAGGGGCCGTCCCCCAAAAGGTGCAGCCCCCTCCCAGGCCGCGTAGACTGCCCCCATGACGTGGGCCGGTGATCTGCTGGTGGTGGACGTGCTCGACGAGGACGCGGGCCTCGCGGATGTGGAGGACGCGCGCGGGCGTACGTATCAGCTTCCCGCCGAGTGGCTGCCGGACGTGCGCGACGGCGCGGCCTACCGGGTGACGGTGGGCGGGGGCGGCGTGACCTTCACCCCCGACCCGGACGGCGCCCGGTTGCTGCGCGAGCGGAGCAAGCAGACGCTGCTCGACTTCGCCGACGAGCCGGGAGACGCGCGCCCATGACGCGGCCCGTCGTCATCCTTCCCGACCTGCACGGGCGCGTGGACCTGCTGGCGGAGGCGGTCGCCCATATCGGGGAGACGTACGGTCCGGATACGCACCTCCTGAGTCTGGGGGACGCCCTCGACCGGGGGCCGCGGAGCCTGGACTGCGCGGAGCTGCTGCTCGACCTGCACCGCCAGGGCCGCGCGACCCTGCTGATGGGCAATCACGAGCGCATGGCGCAGGAGGGTCTGCAATGGTTCCGCCGGTACGGGACCTCGCGTGACCTGGCCGACTACCGCCGCGCGATGGAGGGCTTTGGCTGGTGGATGGGCAACGGCGGCGAGAGCGTGCGCCGCGAGCTGGCGGGGCAGGGCGGCCTGACGCTGGAACGCTTTCCGCAGGGGCTGGCCGAGTACCTCGACGCGCTCGTGCGGGTGGTGTACGTGACGGCGGACGGGGCGATTCACCGCGCCCCGCCGGGGGAGCCCAGCGTGCTCGTCGCCCACGCCAGCCCGCCGGTGAAGCATCCCCAGTACCCCAACCCCGAGTCGGCGGCGCTGTGGCTGAGGCCCTTCGACGGCCCCTTCCCGCTGCCCGAGGGGGTCACGTACAGCGTCCACGGGCACACGCCCGTCCGCGTTCCGGTGCGGCTGGGGCGGCAGGTGTACCTCGACCTGGGGGCGTACGAGACGGGCCGCCTCGCGCTGCTGAGCGTGAACGTGACCGGACGGCCCGAGGTCACGGTGCTGGAGGGCCGGGGCGATCCGGGGGCGGCCCGGCGCTACGCGGCCTTCGGCGAACCGCTTCCCACGAACACCGTCCCCCTGACCGGGAGGTCGCTGCGATGAGCAAACGGAGCCAGGCGGCCAGCCGCCTCAAGACCCTGTGGGACGACCTGCGCGCGGGTGACCCGGGGGCCGTCCACGGCGCGCGCAAACTCACCCGGCGGGCCCAGGCCGAGCTGCGTGTGGCCGACGCGGGTGGGAAGACCGAGCGCGCCTGGCGTGACCTGCGCCGCGCCGCCGCGCCGTTGCGCGACCACGATGTGGCGGGCGGGCACATCCGGGATGCCCTCGTGGAACTTGGCGTGCCGGAGGACACCCTTGCGTACTTCGACCGGACCTGGGCCGGGCGGCGGGCGAACCTTCTCGCCGGGACCGTGTGGCCGGAGCGCCCGCCCGCCTTCGATCTGCGGAGTGGCTGGAAGGGCCGTGCCCGGCGCCTGATCGAGCAGGACGGGGACAAGCTCCTGCGGGATGGCAAGGCCGTGCTGAATTCCGAGCACTCGGAGGAGTGGCATGCCTGGCGCAAGCGCCTCAAACGCTACCGCTACACGCTCGACCTGATCGGCGAGGTGCCGTCCGTCGTGACGGACACGCTGGAGGCCCTGGGCCGTCTCCAGGACGCGGAGGTGGTGGTGGACATCCTGCACGGCGACCCCGACCTGTTGCGCTTCGAGCGTGCCCGCCTGATCGCCCGCGAGGAGGTGGCGCGGCAGGCGGCGCGGGAGCGGGTGCGTGGGCTGTTCCCCACGCTGGCCGAGCACCTGGAGGACCCGCTGGGGACTCCCCTCCCCGGGGAGCAGGAGGAACACGTCGGGGCGTGAGCGCAGGACTCAGCGCCCCCGCAGTCCCTCCTCCAGTCGGCCCAAGTCCTCCGGCGTGTCCACATCCGCGAGGAGGGCGGTGGGAAACCGCAGGATGACTGCCTGATTCGCGTACTCCCGCAGCAACGAGCGCGGGCCGTGATCGGCGTCGGGCAGAACGCGCAGGGGCGGGAGCAGGTCGGCCCGGAAGAGGTGGGGTGGGGCGCGGACCGCCTCCTCCTGGACATTGCCGTACTCTGCCAGGACGAGGGGAGCGCCCGTCTCCCGGAAGGCGTCGAGGAGCTGGGCGTGGATCTCCCCGGTGAGCAGCGGCATATCCGCCAGCGCGAAGTGAACGGCGGCCAGTTCCCCGGGCAGGGCGGCGACGGCGGCCCGGAAGGACCCCGCCAGCCCGCGCGCCGGATCAGGATTCACGGCGAAGGTGAAGGGCAGGCCCGCGAGTGCCGCCCGCACCCCCTCCCCCACCTCGCCGGGGGGAATGACGGCGAGCAGAAGGTCAAAACCTCCCCCGCTCAGGGCGAGCGCGGCGTGGCGCACGAGCGGCTGGCCCCGCAGGGGGACGAGCTGTTTGGGACGCCCCATCCGGGTACTCCGCCCGGCGGCGAGGAGCACGCCCGCGACCGGCCCTGAGAAGGACATGTCCGGAGTGTACGGCCCACGACCTCAAGGCTGGGGCAGAATGGGGGCACCGACAACCCACGTCTTTCCAGGAGGTTTCCCCATGAAACTGAGTTACAGCGGTCAGGAACAGGTCAAAGCGCCCCCGGCGGTGGTGTGGGGCTTTGTGCAGGACCCCGAGCGGGTGGCGCGCTGCCTTCCCGACGTGCAGGAGGTCGTGGTCCACGACCAGACGCACATGGACGCGACGGTGCAGGTCGGCGTGGGCATGGTGCGCGGCAAGTTCAAGTTCAAGATCGAGGTGCAGCCCGACGAGGCCGCCCAGCGGGTGAACGTGAAGGTGCAGGGCGGCGGCCTGGGCAGCGTGGTGGACCTGACGGCGGGGGCCAACATCGTGGACAACGGCGACGGCACGACCACCCTCGACTGGCAGGGCGACGCGACCATGCGTGGCCCGGTGGCGACGGTGGGCGGGCGGGTCCTCGACGCGCAGGCGCAGAAGCTGATTCAGAAGACCTTCCAGAACATGAGCGCGCAGGTGAGCGCCAGCGCCGGAACCCTGGCCTGAGGCGGGGGTGACTCTGCCCCCGATGGATCAGCCCCTCGACCTCCAGGCCGCCTTCCGCGAGCGGGGTTACGTGGCCGGACCCGCGCTCGCCACCGCCCTGCGGCTCGTGGTCGCGCTGGGCAAACCGCTGCTGCTGGAGGGCCCGGCGGGGGTGGGCAAAACCGAGGCGGCCAAGACGCTCGCCGCCGCGCTGGGCACCCGCCTGATCCGCCTCCAATGTTACGAGGGGCTGGACGCGCAGTCCGCCCTGTACGAGTGGAATTATGCTCGGCAACTCCTGCACCTGCGCGCGGCAGAGGCGGGGGGGCGGTCCGTCACGGACGCCGACCTGTACGGTCCCGAGTTCCTGATGACCCGCCCGCTGCTGGAGGCGATCCGCCAGCCCGCGCCCCCCGTCCTCCTGATCGACGAGGTGGACCGGGCGGACGACGCCTTCGAGGCCTTCCTGCTCGAACTCCTCGCCGAGTGGCAGGTCACGGTGCCGGAGTTGGGCACGCTGACCGCCACCGCCCGCCCCCACGTGCTGCTGACAAGCAACCGCGCCCGCGAACTCAGCGATGCCCTGCGCCGCCGCTGCCTGTACTTGTGGGTGGATTACCCCACCCGGGCGCAGGAGCTGGAGATCGTGCGGGCCCGGTTGCCCAACATTCACGAGACGCTCGCCGCCCAGGTCACGCGGGCCGTCCACGCCCTGCGCGAGCTGCCGCTGGGCAAGCCGCCCGGTGTGGCCGAGACGCTCGACTGGGCGGCCGCCCTGGTGGCCCTGCACCGCGATCACCTGGACGCCGAGGCCCTGGACCTCACGCTGGGCGCCGTGCTCAAGCTGCGCGAGGATCAGCTTCTGGCCCGCCCGGCGCTCGGCAAACTCGCGGCACCGTGACCCCCACCGCCGACCTGCGGGACCGGGTGGTCGCTCTCGTCGCCCACCTGCGCGTGGCGCACGGCTTCCGGGTGGGGCCGGGTGAGGCGACGGCGGCGCTGGAGGCCCTGGGGACGGTCAATCTGGGCCAGCGGCGCGAGGTCCGGGACGCCCTGCGCGCCATACTCACTGCCAGCCGGGAGGAGGGCCGCCTGTTCGACCTCACCTTCGACGCCTTTTTCCGGCTGCGCGAGGGGCCACCTCCGCCCCAGTTGCCCCCCCTGCTGCCCGAGACGAAGGCCCCGCTGTCCCCTCCCCCACCCTCACGCCCGCTGGCGAAAGGGCCAGGTGAGGAGCGGCCCGTTCCCGGTGGCCCACACGCAGAGGACCCGGAGGAAGGCCCAAATTCCTCTTCCTCCCATCCCAACCCGGACCGTGAGACGGAGGGCGAGCCGGACACCCCAGCCCGAATCCTCACCGCCCGGTTGAGTCCCCACGCGGGGGCCGGGGGCCGGGTGGACGCGCTGGAGGGCGACCTCCCGGACCTTCTCCGGGCGGCGGGGGCGCTCGTTCAGGCGGTGGAACTGGGGCGGGGGCGGCGGCTCGTCCCACAACCCCGTGGCGCCCGCCTGGATGCCCGGCGCACCCTGCGGGCGGCGGCAGGCACGGCAGGAGACCCGGCCCGGCTGCGCTGGTTGGGCCGCCCCCGCCGGGCTCCGCGTTTTCTGCTCGTGCTCGACGGCAGCCGCAGCATGGGAAAAAGCGCGACGCTGCTGCTGCGCTTCGCCCAGGCCCTCCATCTTCGCTCCCGGCGAGTCGAGGTGTATGCCTTCAGCACGGGCCTTACCCGCCTGACTCCCCTCCTGCGCCGCGCGCCGCCCGGCGGTCCCCTCACCCTGCCCGACCTGGGCGAGGCGTGGGGCGGCGGCACCCGCATCGGCGAGAACCTGCTGCGGCTGACGCGCGGGGAACGGGCGCGGGTCAGCCGCGACACTGCCGTTCTGATCCTGAGTGACGGCCTGGACACGGGTGAGCCGGAGACGCTGACCCGCGCGTTGCGGGACCTGCGGGCGCGAGCGGGCCTGATCGTCTGGCTCTCGCCGCTGGCTGCCCTGCCCGGCTATCAACCCGTCCAGCGGGCGGTGCAGGCAGCCCTGCCGCACCTGGACGCCTTCCTGCCCGCCGGGGGACTGGAGGACCTGCGGGCATTGGGGGGACGCCTACGGCGGTAAAGGGGCCAGACGCGGGAAGGGATACCCAGGCCTGAAGCCCGGGTGAAGGTCCGCCCCATCTTGCCGGGCCCAGGAAGGCGAACGGTAGGGCCAGGAGGCCCACCCATGACCCAGCCGGTGACGAATGTCCAGATGATGCAGGAGTGCCTGGAAGCCTGCCTCTCCTGCCTGCGGGCCTGCGAGGTCTGCGCCGAGGCCTGCCTGGACGAGCCGGACATCGACATGCTGCGCGAGTGCATCCGGCTCGACCGCGACTGCGCCGACGCCTGCGCCCTGACCGCCCGGCTGTTGATGCGGGCCAGCGCCCTGCATCTGGAGGCCTGCCGGATGTGCGCCGAGGCGTGTGGAGCCTGCGCCGCCGAATGCGAGCGCCACGCCGGTCACCACGACCACTGCCGCCTGTGCGCTGAGGCCTGCCGCCGCTGCGAGGAGAGCTGCCGCCGGATGGCCGCGTAGAGTCAGGAAAGGGGCGGCGGGGTTCAACTCCGCCAAACACGAAAATGTGGGGGGTGGCTGCTTTTCTCCCTCACTCGCAGGGCTGCTGGCGGGCTCGCAAGACTCCAAAGAGAGGGTCGGGGGGTGACGAGCGTCAGCCCGCCCCAGTTGGTCATTAAGCTTTGATAAGCAAAACTCCGTCAGGATGCTCACATCGGCCACAGGAATGCTGAGGAGGCCAGAGCAGGCGCGCCCAGTGGCAAAGGAGCAGACCATGCCCGATTCACTCCAGACCGGCTGGGACCTGACCGAGCCGCGCACCGCCGTCTCTTCTTTTCTGGGCAGCTTGCCCGCCCCGCCGCAACTCCTCGCCCTGGGTGAACCGACTCATCGCCTCGACGCCTTTCCGGCCTGGCGCAACCGCATCTTCCGCACCCTGGCCGAAGATCACGGCTTCCGCGCCATCGCCCTCGAAAGTGACATCTTCGCTAGCCTGCGGGTGAACGCTTACGTCACGTCGGGCCAAGACGCGCTGGATGAGGTCATGCGGACGGGCTTCAGCCACGACTTCGGTTCCATCCCGGCCAACCGGGAGCTGGTCGGGTGGATGAGGGGCTTCAACGCGAGCCGCGACCCCGCCGACCACCTGCGCTTTTACGGCTTCGACGCTCCCCTGGAGAATCTGTGGGCGGCCAGTCCCCGCGCCAGCCTGCTCGCCCTGCACAGCTTCCTGACCACCCATCTGGGCACCCTGGCTGTGGACCGGAGCACCCTTGAACGCCTCTGCGGGGAGGACACCCGCTGGACCAATCCGGCGGCCGGAATGGACGCGACACAGTCCATCGGCAACAGCGGGGAAGCGCGGGATCTCCGGCTGCTGGCCGACGATCTTTGCGGCCTCCTGGAAACCGAAGCGCCAGGGCTGGCCGCACAACCCGATCTCTGGGAAGCGAGGCTGCACGCCCGCACGGCGGCGGGCCTGCTTCGTTACCACGCGGTCATCGCCGACCCGGCGTCCGACCGGGTGGCGCGAATGCTGGCGCGGCGTGACCTGATGATGGCCGACAACCTGATCGCCATCGCCGAGCGAGAACAGGAGCGCGGGCCGACGCTCGTGTTCGCCCACAACAGCCACCTGCAACGCCCGATCAGCGTGATGAAGATGGGCGGCATGAGTCTGGAGTGGTGGAGTGCCGGGGCGCACGTCAGCCTCCGCCTGGGCACGCGGTACGCCTTCATTGCGAGCGATCTGGGGACGGCACCGGCAAAGGGCATCGGGGAGCCCGCCCCGGACACGTTGCAAGGCGTTCTCCTGAAGCTGACCGGCTCCGCTTCCCTGCTTCCCTCCCGGGAACTGACCGCTGCACTCCCTGAACGACTGACGGCGCGAACGGACGCTCCCGTGCGAGCCGGTTCTTATCCTTATTTCCCCCTCAAGGCAGAACAACTGTCCCTCACGGACGGCGTGCTGTTCGTGGGGCACGCGACCGGCTGAGCACGTCGGGTCCGCGGCGAGCGCCCCACCCCGCCTTGTCTACCCCTCCCGCCGCTCCTCTCCCACCCCGCGCCTATGCTGCTCCCATGCAGGCGGCGCGAATTATTCCAGGGTTCGGGGACTGACGGTTCCAGCCCGCGCGCTGCACCTCCACCCCCGCACCCCAGGCGGGGGCTTTTCTTACCGGGAGACCGATGACGCGAACACAGGACTTCACGCCGGGGACGCTGGACGCGCAGGACGTGCTGAGGCTGGCGCTGACGAGCAAGGTGTACGGCGCGGCGGTGGAGACGCCCCTCAGTGCGGCACCTGCTCTCAGCGCCCGCACCGGCAACGCGGTGTGGCTCAAGCGCGAGGACCAGCAGCCCATCTTCTCCTTCAAGCTGCGCGGGGCGTACAACAAGATGAGCCAGCTCACGCCCGCTGAGGCCGCCCGCGGCGTGATCTGCGCCTCGGCGGGGAACCACGCGCAGGGGGTGGCGTTTGCGGCGCAGCAACTGGACATCCATGCCGTGATCGTGATGCCCGTGACCACCCCCGACATCAAGGTGCAGGCCTGCCGCCGCCGGGGGGCGGAGGTTGTCCTCCACGGGGACTCCTTCAGCGACGCGGAGACGCACGCCTACACCCTTCAGCGCGAGCGAAATCTCACCTTTGTCCACCCGTACGACGACCCACTGGTCCTGGCCGGGCAGGGCACGGTGGCGCTGGAACTGCTGCGGCAGGTCGAGGACGACGCGTACACGGTGTTCGTGCCAGTGGGAGGCGGGGGTCTGATCGCAGGCGTGGCGGGCGTCCTCAAGGCCCTGCGACCCGACGTGCGGATTGTGGGGGTCGAGCCGGACGACTCCGACGCGATGTACCGGAGCCTCCAGGCCGGAGAGCGGGTGCGGCTGGACACGGTGGGCATCTTCGTGGACGGCGTGGCCGTCAAGCAGGTGGGCGCCTACACCTTCGACCTGACCCGCCGCTATGTGGACGACTGGGTGCGGGTGAACACCGACGAGGTCTGCGCGGCGATCAAGGACGTGTTCGACGACACCCGCGCGGTGATGGAACCAGCTGGGGCGCTCGCGGTGGCGGGCCTCAAGCGGTACGCGGCGGAGCGCGGGCTGATGGGGGAAACCCTCGTCGCCCTGACCTGCGGGGCGAACGTCAACTTCGACCGCCTGCGCCACGTGGCCGAGCGGGCGGAGATCGGCGAGCGGCGGGAGGCGATCCTGGCCGTGACGATCCCCGAGCGGCCCGGGGCCTTCCGCGCCTTTATCGAGGTGGTGGGGCCGCGTGCGATCACCGAGTTCAACTACCGCTACGCGCCCCGCGCCGACGCCCGCATCTTCGTGGGGGTGCAACTCGGCTCTCCCGCCGAGCGGGCGGAACTCGTGGACACCCTCACCGCGCAGGGGTACGCCGTCACCGACCTCACCGACGACGAACTCGCCAAGGTCCACGTCCGGCATATGGTCGGCGGGCGGGCGCCGGAAGCCACCGACGAGCGGGTGTATTCCTTCACCTTCCCCGAGCGGCCCGGCGCCCTGCTGGAGTTCCTGACGCACCTGCACGCCCGCTGGAACATCAGCCTCTTCCACTACCGCAATCACGGGAGCGCGCACGGCCGGGTTCTGGCGGGAATTCAGGTGCCCGAGGGCCAGGAGGCCGACTTCGCCGCCTTCCTGAACGGCCTGGGCTACCCGGCGACGGACATGACGGGGAACGCGGCGTACCGGCTGTTCCTGACGTGAGGGGGCGGGTAGGGTGCAGGGCGTGACCCCCTCCCCCGACGTGCCCCCGGGCAAGCTGATCCTTCTCAACGGCGCGTCGAGTGCCGGGAAATCGACGCTGTGCCGGGCCATTCAGGCGCAGATCGACGAACCCTTCCTCCAGTTCTCGCTGGACTTCCTAATGTTCGGGGTGGGAGTGCTGCCCCGGCGGCGTGACCCGGACGGCCCCTTCACCTGGGCGGCGATGCGGCCCCGGCTGTTCGAGGGCTACCACCGCTGCCTCCCCGCGTTCCTGGGCGCCGGGAACAACCTCGTGGTGGATTACATCATCGAGACGCCGGAAGGGTGGCGGCGCCTGGCAGAGCTGCTGCGGCCCTTCGACGTTTTCCTGGTCGGCGTGCACTGTCCCCCGGACGAACTGGAGCGGCGGGAGAGGGAGCGCGGCGACCGCCGCCCCGGGGACGCCCGGCGCGACCTGCTGACCGTGCATACCTTCACCCGCTACGACTTCGAGGTGGACTCCCGGCGCTCACCGGAGGAAAACGCCGCCGCCATCATCACCGCGTGGCAGGTGAGGCGGACGCCCGGCGCCCTCTCCCGCCCCTAATCCCCGTTCTCCGGCAGCTCCACCACCCGCACGTTCCCGTCCCGCGCGCTGAGGTACGCGACCTTCTTGCCGTCGGGGCTGACGGACCAATCGCCCTGCCGCACCTGATCGCCCAGGTCACCGAGGGTGCGCCAGGTGTTTGTCCGCACGTCGTACTCGCGCAGGACGTGGGGGCCTCCACCCGGCGTCAGGGGGATCAGCAGCAGGCGGTTCGCGTCGCGCCAACGGTACGAGCCGAAGGCGTCCAGTTTGCGCGACGCGCCCCCCGCCGTGGGCCGCAGCCACAGGCCATTGCGGGCCGCCGAGTCGAAGGCGACGTAATACACCACCCGCGCCCCGTCCGGGCTGACGCTGAGCCCCCGGAAGGACAGGGCGGTGGCGAGGGTGCGCCGCGCCCCCGTCCGGGTGTTCAACGTGTAGAGGTCGCGGTCCCGGTCACCCGGGTTGCGCTTGCCCGTCAGCAGGAGGGTGGAGTCGTTCAGCCACCCCCCCACCCCGCCGCCATATAGGGTGGCGACCTGCCGGGGTGCCCCGAACACGTCGGCGACGAAGACGCGCGTGCTGCGGCGGTCGAAGTTCCCGGTCGTGGCGCTGCGGGTGTAGGCCAGCCGCGTCTCAGCGGCGTTCCAGGTCACGTCGCCGCCATAGGTGGGCAGGGTGAACTTCCGCCCGTCGGCCAGCCGCTCCAGGGTCGTGGCCTCGCCTGTCCCGGGCCGCACCGCCCACCGCAACAGGGGCGAGAAATAGGCCACGCTGGAAAACCGCCGCGTGACCGGGCCCCCGTTCGCTGGGACCTGGTAGATGCCCGTGCTCCCCCGAGCGGGGGGGCCGTCCAGAAACAGCAGGGCGCGCGAATCGGGCGTCCACACCGCCCCGGGGCAGCACGTCCCACTCAGCACGGCCTTGGAGGGCAGGGTGGCCGCGAGGGCAGAAGCTCCCAGGGCGAAAGCGAGCGCCGCCATCCTTTTCATCCCGGGCCGCCTCACCGCGCACCTCCGGGAGCGGGCGGCCACGGCCGGGCGAACTCGTTGAGGATTCGCCCACCCCGGCGCACCTCGGGCTGGGACTCCGGCGTCTGCCACCGGCGGGGCGCGGCCAGGTCGTACTCGTACCCGCGCCCGAAACTGCCCGCCAGCGCCAGCGTCTCCCAGTCGGCGGCGATGTACGGCACCGGATTGAAGAGGCGCTGGTGCGAGCGGTCGCGGATCTCCAGGTGCAGGTGCGGCGCGCTGACGCAGGTGAACTGCGAGTCGCCGCTCTCCCCGATGACCTGCCCGCGCGTGACCCGCTGCCCGACCCGCAGAGGCGAGCGCACCCGCAGGTGCCCGTACAGGCTGCTGAGATTCCCCGCGTGGTCAATCACCACGTTGTGCGGCGGGCTGCCGTGCGACCCGTCCACCTCGGCCACCACCCCGTCCCCGATGGCGCGAACAGGCGTGCCACATGGGGCGCTGAAATCCAGCCCCGCGTGCAGGCCCTGGAGGTTCACGTACGTGCTGCGCCGCTGCCGGTACGCCCCCGTCGTGTTCCCGTACCCCTGCCCCAGCAGCCAGGTGTCCGGCCCCGGCGCCCCCGAGAACGGCAACCCGAACTGCCGCGCCGGTTTCGCTATCGCGCTGTCCGGGAGCGCAGGCGCGTAATGCGCCAACGCCACCGCCGAGGCGGCCAGCACGCCGCCCACCGCCACTCTTCTGAGCAACATGCACGATGGTCACCCAGCAGCGCGCGGGTGACGGTGCGCGGGGTTACAGGAGCAGATGCGAGGGGTGGGAAATAAAAAATCCGCCCGTTCGGCGGTGATGTAAAGAAGATAGCGTGGGATGCAGGGGAAGTCAAATTATGCAGGCGGATTTTGCAGCAGGGGCTGGGGGGGAGCCTCAAGGAAGGGCAAGCTGGCGCTTGCCTCCTCCCTCTGCAAGCAGCTCTACGAGTTCCAGCCTCCCCACAAGGAGGAAGGGGTGAAGAGCGCCAAAGCTCTTAAACCGTCTCTTGTGGACGGCCGATTCCTGCCCTCAGCTCGCTCTCGCACGGCCTTCACCCCGCCTTGCTCGCGCAGCGAGACGGTGGGTGAGCAGCCTGGAATGCAGCAAGATCAAACATGACACGTAGAGAAAAGCGACCACAGGCGCGACGGGTCGGGACCTTGCCCAGCGCAGCGCCACTCCCCCTGCCCCTGTAGGGGTAGGGGGGTGGGGGCAACCCGAAGCAAGACGCCCTGTCCCCTCACGCCTCCCGTACAAACTCCGGCGCCCGCCGAGCCTTGAACGCCGTCACCCCCTCCTCATGCTCCCAGTGATCCCCCGCGAGCTGCTGAAGTTCCGCCTCCTTCTCCAGCGCCTGATCCAACGTGGTCGTCAGCGCGGCGTTCAGCGCCTGCTTCGTCAGCCTCAGCGCATTCGCGGGCCGCACCGCCAGCCGCTCCGCGTAAGCCTGAACGTCCGCCCGGAAGGACTCGTCCGGATAGACGTGCTCGCACAGCCCCAGCCGCAGCCCCTCCTCCGCCCCCACCCGCTCGGCCAGGGCCATCAGCTCGAAGGCGCGGTGGTAGCCCACCAGACGCGGCAGGAACCACGTGCTCCCCGAGTCCGGCACGAGCGCGATGTTGGAAAAGACCTCGATCAGGCTGGCCGACCGCGACCACAGCCGGATGTCACCCGAGAGCGCCAGGCTCGCCCCCGCCCCCGCCGCGACCCCGTTCACAGCGGTGATGACCGGCTTGCCCAGACCCCGAATCGTGCGGATCAGCGGGTTGTAGGTGTGGTTCAGGTGCTCGGTGAAGGTCATGTCCCGCCCCGACACGTCGCCCAGATCCTGCCCGGCGCAGAAGCCCCGGCCCGACCCCGTCACCACGATCACCCGCACGGCGGGGTCGGCGTCGGCGGTCCTCAGCTCCTCCGTCAGCGTGAGGAGCAGCGCGTCGTTGGCGGCGTTGAGCTTGTCCGGGCGATTAAGGCTGAGGGTGCGGACACCCGCGCGGGTCTCCACCAGGATCACAGGTTCGGCGGTCATGGCGGCAGCGTAGCGCGTCCGGGTAGGTGGCCCCGGGAGAAGGCCCTCCGCTACACTCACCCCGATGCCTGGCCCCTCCCCCCTTCCCGTCGTCCTGGCGCTCGACGTGAGCAAGTCGCGGATCGGCTTCGCAGTGAACGCGGGGCGGCTGGCCTTCGGGCGGGGCAGCGTGGACCGCAAGCGGCTGCCGCTGGACCTCAAGGCCGTGCGCCTCAAGGTCGAGGAGACGGGCGCGGAGTTGCTCCTCCTCGGCTTGCCGCTGCGGACGGACGGCGCGCACAGCCCCTCGGCCGACCGGGTGCGCGCCTTCGGGAGGGTCCTTCAGGAGAAGGGCTACACCGTCGCCTACCAGGACGAACGGTTCACCACCCGCCGTGCCCGAGAGCTGGGCGCCGCGGACGAGGACGAGGCGGCGGCGGTGCAGATTCTGGAGTTGTACCTGATGGGGCGGGAGGAGCAGACGGAGGACTGATCCTCCCCCAGCTGGCCCCCTCGTTGGACCGGGTTTAGTTTGCCGGTACAATGCCCCCACACGCAGGTTTCGGCTTCCGTGGCACGCCCCAGGCGGCGGCCCGCCACTCCCGTTTCCGCTGGAGGTCATATGCAAGGCAACATGATGGACGTTCCCCTTACCATCCCCTTCATCCTGGAGCGGGCGCGGACGATCTTCGCCGGGCGCGAGATCGTCAGTCTGCTCCCCGCCGGGCGCGACGAGTCGGGGAACCCCATTCCGAAGAAGTACCGCACGACCTACGGCGAGGTGGCCGACCGGGCGCTGCGGCTGGGAGCGGGGCTGCGCTCGCTGGGCCTGAACCCCGGCGACCGGGTGGCGACGCTCGCGGTGAATTCCTTCCGGCACCTGGAGGCGTACCTGGGGGTCCCGAGCGCCGGGCTGGTGCTGCACACGGTCAATATCCGGCTGCACGCCGATCAAATCGCCTGGATTCTGAACCACGCGGAAGACCGCGTCCTAGTAGTGGAAAACATCTTCGCAGGGATGATCCCCGCCCTGCGCGCAGCCTGCCCGAGCCTGGAACGGGTTTTCGTCCTGGGCCCCATGCCGCAGCCGGTCGAGGGGGCGGAGGATTACGACGCCTGGGTGATGAGCCACGAACCCATGCGCTCCTACCCGCCCATCGGCGAGAACGACGCGGCGGCGATGTGCTACACGAGCGGCACGACGGGCAACCCCAAGGGCGTGCTGTACTCCCACCGCTCGACCGTCCTGCACTCGCTCGCCAGCGCGCCCAAGGACACCCTCAACGTCGGGGAGCATGACGTCGTGCTGCCGGTCGTGCCCATGTTCCACGTGAACGCCTGGGGCCTGCCGTACACCTGCGCGATGTACGGGGCCAGCCAGGTCTACGCCGGACCCTTCAGCGATGGGCGCACGCTGGCCCGGCTCATGCAAGACGAGCGGGTGACGATCACGGCGGGCGTCCCGACGATCTGGATGGGCCTGCTCGCCGAACTCGACCGGGCGAGGGCGGAGGGGCAGCCCTACGACCTCTCGCGCCTGGAACGCCTCGTCATCGGGGGTAGCGCGGCGCCCGAGAGCCTGATTCGCGCCTTCGAGGACCGCCACGACCTGAAACTCGCGCACGCCTGGGGCATGACCGAGACGCACCCGCTGGGCACCGCGAGCAGCGTGCCCCCCGGCGTGGACGAGCGCAGCGACGAGGGCTACGCGCTGCGGGCCAAGCAGGGCCGCCCGGTGCCGCTGGTGTTTCTCGACCTCCTCTCGGAAGAGGGCGAGCGGCTGCCCCACGACGGCAAGACGATGGGCCGCCTGATCGCCCGCGGTCCCTGGATCGCCAACAGTTACTTCAGGGGCGAGGGCCAGGGCAACTTCTTCGAGCTGGACGGCGAGCTGTGGTTCGACACGGGCGACATCGCCACGCTGGACGAGCGGGGCTTCATGCACATCCAGGACCGGGCCAAGGACCTGATCAAGTCGGGCGGCGAGTGGATCAGCTCCGTGGACCTGGAAAACGCAATCATGGCCCACCCCGCCGTCGCCCAGTGCGCCGTGATCGCCATGGACGATCCCAAGTGGGACGAGCGGCCCCTGGCGGTCGTGACCCTGAAGCCCGAGGGGCAGGTGACCCACGAGGAGTTGACGGCCTTCCTGGCGCCCAGGTTCGCCAAGTGGTGGCTCCCCGACGCCACGGTAGTCGTCGAGAGCATCCCCATCGGCGCCACCGGCAAGTTCCTGAAGCGCGAGTTGCGCGAGCAGTATCGGGTGTACGGGAACGCGGCGCAGGCGGCGGCGAACAGCGTGGAATAAGGTCAGAGGCTGTCTCTCCGCGCGGGTACACCCCCTGCGTCATTCAGCGGAGGCGGGTCGGGTGGGCGGCGGGCAAGACTGTCCCATGTCGTATCCCAGTGTTCTGGAGGAGGTCCTGCGCGACCTGAGGGCCGAACCGGGCGTCCTCGCCGTCTTCCTGACGGGCAGCCACGCTCGGGGCGAGGCGGACGAGTACAGCGACCTGGACCTCTCGGTTCTCGTCGCCTCGGACGAGTTCGTGCGGAATGACGTGACGTACCGGGGGGGCGTCCTCGTCAGCGTGGAGCGGTCCATGGTGCCCCACCGGGAGCGGGCCTTTACGGAGCCGGAGACGACCCTGTGGAATCTGACCTCCCTGCGCTCGGGGGTGCCGCTCCACGATCCGGACGGTGTGTTCGCAGCACTCCGGGACCGGGCACGGGCGGTGCAGTGGGCAGAGCTGGCGCAGGCAGCTGGCGCCCTGGCGGCGCGGCGCCTTGCGGGCACAGTGGAGGAGCTGCACAAGGTCATGGGCGGCCTGCTGACCCGGGACGACGGGAAGATTGCCCTCGCCCTGGTCGGCCTGAGCTTCGCGCTGGGCGACGCGGCCCTCCTGAGCACCGGCACCCTGATCCCCACCGAGAACCGGTATCTGACGCTGGCCCGGGACGCCTGGGAAGACGCGGTGTGGCGTGGAGCCTACGCGAGCATGGTCGGACTCACCCCTGGGGACCTGTCCGCGCGGGGGAGGGCAGCCTTGACCGCCTACGAACGCGCCGTCGCCCTCACCCGCTGGCCGGATGGCCCGGACAGGGAGTTGGCGCAGGAGGCTGCCCGCCGGGCCTGCGCGTTCCTCCCCGGCTGACCCCGCCCCGTACAATCCCCCTCATGGCCGTTTCGGTGCAGGGGCAGCAGGTCACCTTCTTTCCGCCGGAGGGCGCGGCGGCGCTCGTGGGCGACATGACCGACTGGAAGAAAAAGCCCGCGATTCCCGTTGATGGGGGGCAGCCCCTCACTCTCACGCTGCCGCGCGGCGCCTGGGTGGAGTACGCCTGGCTGGACGCGGCGGGAGAGCCTTTTGCCGACCCCGACAATCCCCAGAGGAGCCTCAATCCCTGGTGGCCCTATCCCCGCGCGGTGGAGGTGGGGAAGTACGTCCGTCACCCCCTCTGGCAGGGGCCGGAGGCAACGCAGAGAGGTACGGCCCACCGCCTGACCTGGGAGGGCAACGTCTTTCCCGGCACCCGCCGCGCCGTCGTCTACACGCCGCACGGCCACGACCCCTCGCGGCCCGCGCCCGTCTACTACGTGCAGGACGGGGTGGCCTTTTACCGCACCGGCAAGCTGGGCGAGGTGATGGACCGGGCGGTGGAGCGGGGACTCGCCTTGGGCGCGGTGCTCGTCTTCGTCGAGCCGGGCGACCGCAGCGCGGAGTATTACCTCAACGGCCGCTACCTGGACTTCCTGCGGGAGGAGGTCTTTCCCCGAGTCGAGGGTGAACACGCCACCGTGGGCGAGCGGGGGCTGTGGGGAGCCTCGCTGGGAGGGCTGATCTCGCTGCACCTGGGCAGCACGCACCCCGACCTCTTCAGCCGGGTGGTGAGCCACTCGGGGGCCTTCATCGCCCGGCCCGGCGCGACCGACGCTGACGGGACCATCGACACGACCACGGCGGGCGAGTGGCTGAGGGAACGGCTGGAGGCAGCGCCGCCCCGGCACCTGCGCGTCAGCCTCGACACGGGCACGCTGGAGTGGCTGACGGCCCCCAACCGGCGGATGGCCGCCGCGCTCGCCGACGGCGGGGTGGAGCACCAGTACCGCGAGTACCCCAGCGGCCACAACTGGGTGACGTGGCGCGAGGCGCTGCCCGAGGCGTTCCTGTACATGCAGGGGGGTTGAGGAAGGCTGGGAACTCACCCGCCTGGCCCCCACCACACGCCACAATCTCCCCCATGCGTGCCGCTCTGCTCACGGCGCTGCTCCTCGGAAGCGGCGCGGAGGCCCTGACCATGACATATCCCAATTCGACAACGGTGATCCACGAGCGCGCGGGCGACTGGGCGGGCGCCGAACTGCGGGGCGTGGAGGTGCGCGGGGACGCCCTGGCCCTCGCACCGGGAGCCGCTTCAGGCACACTGACGGGCAAGGCCCTCAAGGTCGCCGCCTTCGATGAACTCGTGCCGTCGTGGAACGCCGTGACGCCCGGAGCAGGGAGCGTGACGGTGGAGGTCCGCGCGCAGACCCCCTCCGGCTGGAGCCGCTGGTTCTCCTTCGGGACGTGGCAGAGCGGCGAGGGGCGCACCAGCCTGAACGGGCAGCGGGACGGGGCGGGGCAGATGCTGACGGACACGCTGCGCCTGACGGCGAAGGCGACCGCGTATCAGTACCGGGTCACGCTGCGCGGCGCGGGAACGGGCGTGCGCCTGCTCGCCTTCAACACCTCCGACCGCACGCGGCGTACGGAGGGGCTGGGGCAGTCGGGCGACCGTCAGACCTGGGGCCGGATCGTGGACGTGCCGAAACGCTCGCAGATGCTCTACCCGGACGGCGGCGAGGTCTGGTGCAGCCCCACCAGCGTGTCCATGATTCTGGCCGGGCATGGGGTGAACGTGACGGTGCCGCAGGCCGCACGGGGCACCTTCGACCGTGCCTACAACGGTACTGGCAACTGGCCCTTCAACGCCGCCTACGCGGGCTCGCTGGGGATGCGGGCCTTCGTCACCCGGCTCCCCAGCCTGGCGGAGGCCGAGCGGTACACGGCGGCGGGGGTGCCCCTCGCCGTCAGCCTGGGGTGGAAGAAGGGCGAGTTGCCCGGCGCCCCCATCGGCTCCAGCGACGGTCACCTGATGGTCCTGGTGGGCTTCGACGCGGCGGGCAATCCGGTCCTGAATGACCCCGCCGCCCCCACCGACGCGGGCGTGCGCCGCACCTACCCCCGCGCGGCCTTCGAGCGGCTGTGGCTGACGCACAGCGGGGGGCTGAGCTACGTGATCGCGCCGCAGGGGACGAGGTTGCCCTGAACCCGGCTTAGACTCCCCCCATGCCCTTCCCCACCACCTGCCCCACCTGTGGCCGCGAGGTGCCGGTGGAGTTCGCCGACAGCGCGATCCACGACGTGACCTGCCCGCAATGCGGCACGCGCTACGTGGTCTTCGTCCGTAAGCACAAGTTTGAGGTGCTGTTCGACCTGGGCACGCGGGCGCTGATGGACGGCTACGCGCGGGAGGCGGTGGCAAGCTTCGCGGCGGCGCTGGAGCGCTTTTTCGAGTTCTACGTCCGCTCTTTTGCGCTGGAGCGGGCGGCGGGGACGGACGGGGACTTCGGGGGGGCGCTCGCCGCGCTGGAGGGCACCTGGCGCCACGTGGCGAGCCAGTCCGAGCGGCAGGTGGGCATGTTTGCCCTCGCCTACCTGCTGCGCGAGGGCCGCGAGCCCGAATTCCTGACGGCGAAGGCGCTGGGGGCCGACTTTCGCAACCGGGTGATCCACCGCGGGTATCTGCCGCGCCGGGAGGAGGTGGACGCCTACGCGGCGCGGGTCTTCGCCCTGATCGACCGGCTGCTGGGCGAGCTGGGACAGGGGGCCGCCCACGCCGAACTCGCGCAGGAGCAGGCCTTCGCCGCCCACCTGGCGAGCCTGCCCGAAGGGGTGACGGCGGTGTTCGAGGAGCATCCGGGCATGTTCCGCGCCCGCCGGTTCGGGACGGCTGCCCCGCAAAAAAGTGCTGTCAACGTGAGCGCCGCTCCCCCCCTGAACGACGTCCAGGTCTTCGCGCAGGCGCTGGCCGAGCGGGGGCCGGGGCTGAACGTGTTCAAGCGGCGGTAGCTCCGCTGCTGGCCTCCGGCTAGACTGCGACATGGAAGCGGCAGACGCGGCGGGAGGGCGGCGGGAACGGCAGCGGCTGGTGCGGGTGGCGCGCGGTTTGGAGGACGGGGACCTGCTCGTGCGCGGCGCCCGGGTGGTGCAGCCTGCGACGGGCGAAATCTTCGAGGCCGATGTGCTGGTGGCCGGGGGCCAGGTCGCCGCACTCGTGGGAACCGGATCGGGCGCCCGGGCGGCGCGGACGGTGGAGGCGCGGGGGGCATTCCTCGCGCCCGGCTTCATGGACGCGCACGTACATATCGAGTCGAGCCTGCTGACGCCCGCCCGGTTCGCAGCGGCGGTGCTCCCCCACGGCACGACGGCGGTCGTCGCCGAGCCACACGAGGTCGTCAACGTCCTCGGTGTTCGCGGACTGAGCTGGATGCTGGAGGCAGGACGGGGGTCGGGCCTGCGGGTCTTCGCCTCGGTGCCCTCGTGCATACCCGCGAGCGAGTGGGAGCAGGGCGGGGCAGGGTTGGACGCGGGAGAGGTGGGGGAGGCCTTGCGCCTGCCCGGCGTGCTGGGCCTGGCCGAGATGATGAACTACCCGGGGGTGCTGGGTGGCGACCCCGCCGTGTGGGAGGTGCTGGAGGCTGGACGGCGGGGGCGGATGGACGGCCACGCCTCGGGCGTCTCAGGCCGCGATCTGCAAGGGTACGCGGCGGCGGGCCTGCACTCCGACCATGAGGCGACCACCCCGGAGGAGGCCCGCGAGCGGCTGCGCGCCGGGCTGTGGCTGATGGTGCGCGAGGGGTCGGCGGCCCGCAACCTGGAGGCCCTGCTGCCCGTGTTGCGTGAGCGCCCCCGCCGCGCCATGCTCGTCAGCGACGACGTGAGCGTGGACGAGTTGCTGGAACTGGGGCACCTGGACCGGCTGCTGCGTGCATGCGTGGCGGGCGGCCTGCACCCCGCCGAGGCCGTGGCGCTCGTGACCTGCAACCCCGCCGAATACTGGGGCCTGCACGACCTGGGATTAGTAGCGCCCGGCTATCACGCGGACTTCGTCCTCCTGCGCGACCTGGAGGGCTTCGAGGTGCTGGAAACGTTCGTGAGCGGCGTGGAGGCGCGGCGCGGCCAGACGACACCACCGCTTTCGGGGGGAGACGTCCGTCTGGAACCGGGTTGGGACGCCGCCACCTTTGACGTCCCCGCCCACTGGCCCGTCATGGCCGTGCGGCCCGACCAGATCACGACCGGGGTGGGGGCACCGGGAACGGGCGACGCGCGGCTCGTTGTTGCGGACCGTTACGGGCGGGGGGAGGTCGCCGCTTGCTGGACCTCGGGGACCGGGCTCACGGGGGGCGCGCTGGCGATCAGCGTCCTGCATGACGCTCACCACGTCGCGGTGCTGGGGGGCAGTGATGCCGATGTGCGAGTGGCAGGGCGGGCGCTGGAGAACCTGGGCGGCGGCGTGGTCGTCGTGGCGGGGGGAGAGGTGCGCGCCAGCCTGCCCCTCCCCTACGCGGGCCTGATGAGCGACCTGCCGCCGCACGAGGCCGCCGCCCGCCTCGCCGAAGTTACAGCGGCGGCGCGGGCGCTGGGCTGCACCCTCCCCTACCCGGTTACCACCCTGAGTTTCCTGGGCCTGAGCGTGATTCCGGCCCTCAAGCTTACGCCGCGCGGCCTGCTGGACGTAACGGCCTGGCGCCTCCTCCCGCGCGAGCCGGAGCCTCAGCCCGTCGCCGCCGGGACCGGGCCATGAGGGAGGTCAAGGCCGCTTCGGCCTCTTCCCACCGAACCATCTGACCCACCCGGGAGACTGCCCCCATGCTGACCCACCATCAGGCGGTCGTGAACGGCGTGCGGCTCCACTACGTCGCGGCGGGGCCGGAGGACGGACCTCCCGTGATCCTCTTGCACGGCTTTCCGGAGTTCTGGCGAGCGTGGGAGAGACAGATAGAGCCCCTGGCCCGCGCGGGCTTCCGGGTCATCGCCCCCGACCTGCGCGGCTACAACCTCAGCGAGAAGCCGACGGGCATCGATGCCTACCGGGTGGGCGTCTTGCAGGAGGATGTGGCGGCCCTCATCCGCGCGCTGGGGTACGAGCGGGCGCGGGTGGTGGGGCACGACTGGGGCGGCATCATCGCCTGGGCGCTGGCGATCCGGCAGCCGGAGGTCGTGGAGCGCCTGGTCATCCTGAACGCCCCGCACCCGGCCAGAATCCGGCAGGTCGCGCGCAAGCCCGCCCAGTGGCGGCGCTCGTGGTACATCTTCTTCTTCCAGCTTCCCTGGCTGCCCGAGCGCTTTCTGCACCGCTTCGGCCAGTGGGCGCTGCACGGCACGAATCCGCGGGCGTACACCGACGAGGACCGGCGGCTCTACCGCGAGGCCTGGGACCAGCCGGGGGCCGCGACCGGGATGATCAATTACTACCGGGCGCTGCGGCGTTCGGGTGGGGGGCAAGGTGGCCTCCGGGAGGCCACGGTCCGCGCCCCCACCCTGGTCCTCTGGGGCCAGCGCGACGTGGCACTGCTCCCCGAACTCGCCGACGGGCTGGACCGCTGGGTGCCGGACCTGCGGGTCGTCCGCTTCCCCTGGGCGAGCCACTGGATCATGCGCGACGAGCCGGTGAGGGTGAACAACCTGCTGATCGATTTTCTTTCGAATTCGCCTGCCTGAAGGCCGCCCTGTGTCATGCTCGGCCCATGACGCAGAACACGGTCGACATCACGGTCGAGGGGTACGGGGTCGTCACGGCGCGGGAGGGCGAGCGGCTGGTGCTGGCGCTGGAACGGGGCGGCGTGGACATCCTCCACCGCTGCGGCGGCCAGGCCCGCTGCACGACCTGCCGCGTGAGCTTCCAGGAGGGCGAACCGGACCGCATGACGGTCGCCGAATACACCAAGCTGGAGGAAAAGGGCCTGCTGGGCCAGGCGCGGCTCTCCTGCCAGATCGAGTGCGAGGACAGCATGGCCCTGACGCCCCTCCAGACGGTGAAGCTTACCGGCCTGGAACCCGGCAAAGCCCCTGCCGACCATATCGAACCCGAGCCCGAATGGACCACCCGCCCCGGAGCCTCGACCGAGGGGTGAGGTGGGGGAATTGAAGTCCTGCTCCTGCCCCGCGAAACCGCGTGATGCACGAAAGTTGGTCGCCGAAGAGAAAAGCCGTGCGGGTCAGCAAAAAAGGCACCCCCCCTTGAACGCTTGATGCGAATCGCAGATGCGGAAGAGAAGGCTTTTACCGTCCAGCAGAGGGACGAGCGGCGCTCGTCTCCCCCCGCCCGACCTCCCCCGCAAGGGGTGAGGAGGAAAAAGACCACGGCTGGGCCACTGTTCTCCCTATTGCACCTCAAGCGTCCCCTGGGGGGAGGCGGGGAGGGGGTGAACGGGCCGGGCATCAGAGCCCAATGGGTTGCTCAGTCACCCTTCCATAAACTCTAGGGGCGAGCCCCGCAGGTCACCCACTCCCCCGCCCGGCGAACTTCGGTCCGCGCTCCTGGCCTCCCTGGGCGGGGTCCGGAGAACTGTTCCCACTCCCCAGCGGGTCCGTCGTGGCGGGGGTCCAGGTGTCGCAGGCGCAGACCGGGCAGGGGGGCAGAGGGCCTCCGGCGTGCAGCGTATGGCCGCAATTCAGGCAGGCGACCGTGCCCGCGTGAGGCGTGTTCGCCGGAACCTTGCCGGGCGGCTCCAAGTCCCAGGGCGGCACGATGGGCAGGCCCGCCGGGGGGTCTTCCTTATGGCGAAAGACGCTGAGGTTGCCGTCCTGCTCGAAGTACGCGCGCTGCACCTCGCCAAGTTGACGCACACCCCCGGCGCGCAGGCGCTCGAAGAGGTCCTCGCGGCTGAGGCTGGCGCGGTCCAGCGCCCGCAGGGAGATCACACCGTCCCGGACGAGTTCGACCGGCGAGCCCTCGATAAAGGTCTCGACCTGCTCGTTGCGGATCACCAGCACCGCCATCAGCCGCTGAAAGCCCACGACGAGCGCGAGGGCCAGCATGGCGTGCAGCAGCGGCACCTCCGGGTAGAACAGCGGGTCCCCCGCCGCCGACCCCAGCCCAATCACGATGGCGAGTTCCAGGGGGCTGAGCTGTGCCAGGCCGCGCTTGCCGGTGAACCGCAACAGCAGCAGCAGCCACAGGAAGATCACGGCTGTCCGAAAGACGATCTCCAGCAGGAAGAGGGGCGGCACGTCCCCCAGCCACATCCGCGCCCAGTCGAAGGGCACGGTGTCCGCGCCGCTCAAGACCCTTCCCCGGCGGGCGGCGCCTCGGCCCCGGCCAGGCCCAGCCCGGCGAGCACCCGCGCCCGGTCCCAGCCCGTCAGCGCGCTCAGTTGAGCCAGCGTCTCCTCGAACTCGGGCGTGCCCGGCGGGAGGGACCGCAGCCGCCGCCACAGGGCGTTGCGGCGTTCCAGGAAGTCACGGGAGGGCATGGGAGGAGTCTAGAGGTCAGGGCGCCGGGAGGTCGGGCCTTTCCCGGCGTCCCGACTTCCGGCCCCCTCAGCGGTAGCGGGCCACGTCGCGCAGGTGCGCCGGGTAATCGTGGTTCACGTAGATTTTGCCGTTCAACCCGTGCAGGAAGTACAGGGCGTCCCGGCCATCGGGAAGCTCGCGCTTGGGGCTCAGGACGCTCAGCAGCGCCGCCTGGCCGGGGTTGTTGATGGGACCGGCGGGAAGGCCCATGCGGGTGTAGGTGTTGTAGGGCGTGTCCTTGGTGAAGTCCCCGGCAGGGCGGTCGAGGTCGGGCAGGTCCTTGCCCAGGCCGTAGGCCACGGTAGGGTCGCTGCCCAGCGCGATACCGTCGCGCAGGCGGTTGAGGAACACCCCGGCGATGATCGGCATTTCCCCATCGTTCGCCGCCTCCGCCTGCACCATACTGGCGAGGATCACCCAGTCGCGTACGCCGAGTTTCAGGGCCTTCGCCTTCGCCACGTTCTCCGGCGTGAACTCCCGCTCCATGCGCCCCACCATCTCCTGCACGGCTTCTTTCGGCTGCTCGCCCACCCGGAACTCGTAGGTGGCGGGAAAGACGAAGCCCTCCAGGTTCTCCTGCTTGCCCCGCGCGTACTGGCTCAGGCTGGCGTCGTTCAGCGCGGCCCGGACCCCCGCCACGTCGAACCCCGCCTTCCCGAAGATGGGGGGGATGTCCTTGACGCGAAGCCCCTCGGGGACAGTCAGGCTCACGGTGGGGATGCGCGCCGGTCCCGCCAGCTTGTCGGCCACCTGATACACGTTCATGTCGCCGTTCAGGTCGTACAGCCCCTCCTTGAGGCTGCCCGCCGTGCCGTTGCGGTCCATGATAAAACGCAGGGCGCGGGCGTTTTTGACGATGCCTTGCTGCTCCAACTCACGCGCTACGGCGGGCAGGGTGTCCCCCGGCTTGACCTCCAGCGTGTAGGGCTGGCCCCCGGCGGGCAGCGTGAGGCTGCGGAGGTACAGGAAGGCCCCCCCAGCGGCCAGCAGCACCAGCAGCAGGAGCGCGAGGAGGAACCACACCCACCACGGGGGACCCCGCCGACCCAGCCGAGTCACGCCCCCACCTCGCTGGGGCTGAAGCGCTTCAGCCGGGCGCGCAGTTCCGCGTCGGCGGGGGGCCGCGCCCCGAAGCGCGAGACGACCCAGCCGCCCACCTGCACCGCCAGCCGCGCCGAGCGCACCGCGTCCCCGTGGGTCAGCCACCCGGCGAGGAACGCGCCCCCGAAGGCGTCCCCCGCCCCGGTCGCGTCGATCAGGGTGTCAGGGGTGGCGGGGACGTGGGTGCGGGGCTGCCCGGGGCCTTCCAGTAGGGCGCCCTCCTCGTCCATCTTGAGCACGACGAGCGCGTGGGGGTAGCGGTCCCGCAGCCAGTCCAGCGCCCGCCCGTGGTCGGTCTCGCCGCTCATGGCGCGGGCCTCGTCATCGTTGGGAAAGATCACGTCGAAGGGGATGTCGTCCACGACGTGCAGGAAGTTCTCGCGGCCCATCTGCTGGATCATCTGAAAGCTCCCGGGGTCGAGGCTGAGGGTGGCCCCGGCCTCCTTGGCGATCCGCGCCGCCGCCAGTGCCGCCCCCCGCGGCGGGTCGCGGAAGAGGCTCCAGGCCGTCAGGTGCAGGTGCCGCCCGCCCCGCAGCACCTCGCCGGGCAGTTCCCCCGGCAGCAGTTCCCAGTCGGCCCCCTGCCCGGTCAGCATCGCGCGCTGGCCGCGGCGGTCGATCAGGGCGAGGATCACGCCGGTCGGGTGTTCGTCACTCAGGGTGAGTTCGGCGCGCACGCCCTCGGCCCGCAGCTCGGCGGTCGCCAGTTCCCCGAAGCGGTCGCGGCCGATCTTGCCGACGAAGGTGGCGGGATATCCGGCCCGACGCGCCCACACGGCCAGGTTCGCCGCCGAGCCGCCTCCGGACAGTTCCAGCCGCCCGGTCGTGTCGCCCCCCGGCAGCAGCATGGTGTCGGGTTTGGCGAGCACGTCCCAGGCCAGGTCACCCAGCGACACGAGAGGTTTGCGGTCAGTCATGCGTGCCCAGCAGCATACCCTCCCGGCCGAGGCAGGAGGGTGGGACCGGGTGGGGGGAGCACGGCAACGCGGGACCCGGGCCGCTCAGTGCCGGGCGGGGAGGACGACCACCCCGTCCTCGTCCGCATGCACCTGGTCGCCCGGACGAATGGTTGCGCCCGCGAGGGTGAGGGGCACATCCCGCTCGCCTGGCCCGCGCTTCCCACTGCGGCGGGGGTGGGTGGCGAGCGCCCGGATGCCGAGGTCGCAGTCGGCCAGCTCGGCGGTGTCGCGCACGCAACCGTTCACGATGACACCTGCCCAGCCGCTCCGCACCGCGATCTGGGCGAGTATCCCGCCCACCAGCGCGCAGTTTAGGCTGCCGCCGTTGTCCACGACCAGCACGCGGCCCCCTCCGGGCTCCTCCAGCATGGCGCGGACCAGAGCATTGTCATCCTGAACGCGCACGGTCGCGGCGGGACCATGAAAGCGCGGGCGACCCCCGTAGCCACGGAAGATCGGCGCCAGGACAGCGGCGTCGGGGTGCGCGTCACTGAGGTCGGCGGTAGCCGTGAAGGCTGGGCCAGATGGGGAAACTTCACTCATGGTCTCTCCTGGAGTTGGGGGAACAGGCTGACGCTCCCATTGAACTCTTCAGGAGCACGCCATTTGATTACTCTTCTGGGGACAACAGACGTTCGGGGTGAAGGTTGCGGGGCGCTGCCACATGCGTCTGTGCGTCATGGATGCGCCCCACATGCCCGCTCAAGAAGCCGCCGCCGTACCCCCGCCGCCACGCCATCAATTCCGCGAGGATGGACAGGGCGACCTCCTCCGGGGCCTCGGCGCCGAGACGGAGGCCAATGGGGGAGCGCAGCCGGGCGAGCTGCTCCGGGGTGAAGGTGACCCCCTCCGCCTCCAGGGCATGCAGCAGGTCCTCGGCGCGGGAGCGGGGACCCAGGACGCCCACGTACTCGGCTCCGGAACGCAGGGCGTGGGCCAGACACACCCGGTCCCGGTCGAGATGGTGGTTCATCACGATCAGGTGGGCGCGTCCGCCCGGCGTGAAGCGGTCCAGCTCCTCGGGGGAGAGGAGGTGCAGCGTAGCCCCCGGAAAGCGCCCGGGCGTCAGGTAGGCGGGGCGTGGGTCAATCACGTGGAGGTCGTACCCCAGGGCGTGCGCCTGCGCGGCCAGCGGCACGGCGTCGTGGCCCGCCCCGTAGATGACGAGCCTCGGCGGGGGCACGTTCACGTCGATAAAGACGGGTGTGCCGTCCGGGGCCGCCAGTGTCACGGCGCGCGGTTCCCTCATCCTCAGGCGGGTCCGGGCTGCCTCCACCGCGAAGGTGTACAGAGGCTCCTCCGGCAGACAGCCGACAACCTCCCCACTCGGCAGGACGAGCACCCGGCCTTCCCCGTTCAGGGGCACGGCGAGCGCCACCGCCCGACCCTCCCCCAACGCGGCGAGCCATCCGGCAGTCACCGGGTCCCCCGGATCCACCCGCTCCACCCGCACGTCCACGCTCCCCCCGCAGCCGATTCCCAGGCCCCAGGTCGCGTCCTCCGACAGGTCGTAGTGGGCGAGGGCAGGAATGCCGCTGCGGATGACCTCCAGCGCGACCTCCACCACCTCGGCCTCCAGGCAGCCGCCCGAGAGCATGCAGACCTGGGCGCCGTCGTCGAGGACCAGCATGCGGGTGCCCTCGCGGCGGTAGGCGCTGCCCCGCACGCCCACGACAGTGGCGAGGGCCGCCCCCTGACCGCGCGTCAGGGCGGTCGTCAGCGCCATCAGCAGGGCGCGCGTCTCGGCAGCGTTCACGTTGCCCCGAGTCTGCCGCCTGCGGGGGCAGGAGGACAAGACCCGCCCCGGCGGGAGGGACTTGACAGCCGAGCCAAAAAGCTCACAATACGGATGTAACCGGTTACAAGAAACGGAGGGGTGAGGACGGTCTCAAGACCCTTTCTCGCTGTGGCTCTCCTGCAACCGGTTACAGAGGCGGGTGATGACTCCGGCGATGAACACTGAAGCCATGATTAGGCCCACCATCGATGACATCGCCCGGGCCTCGGGGGTGAGCAAGGGGACGGTCAGCCGCGTGATCAACGGGCACGCCAACGTCGCCGCGCTCACCCGCGAGCGGGTGCAGGAGGTGATGAGCCGCCTGGGCTACGCGCCCGACCCCGCTGCCCAGCACCTGAGCTGGCGCACGGGGCATACGCTGGGCCTGTCTCTCGCCTCCGACGACCCCCTGCTCAGCCCGTACCACGTGCTGTTCCGGGAGGCTGTGGAACGCCACACCGCGCCCCTGGGCGTGCAGCCCGTCTTCCTGCGGGGGGACCTGCGCGAGGTGCGGCGGCTCCCCAGCGCCGTGCTCGTGCTGCACGCCGTCGAGGATGACCCCCGGTTGAACTTCCTGCGCGAGCGCCACGTCCCCGCCGTCCTGATCGGCCACCAGCCCGGCTTCTGCTGGGTCGCCCCGGACGACGAGGGTGGCGCGCACCTCGCCACGAGTGAACTGCTGCAGGCGGGGCACCGCCGCCTCGCCTACCTGGGGCGGGGTCCCAGCCAGGTGGCGCGCGACCGCGAGCGGGGGTTCCTGCGCGCGGCCCACACCGCTGGGGCGGAGGTCACGGTCCTGGAGGCCGATTTCACCGTGCTGTCCGGCTACCGGGCGGTGCGGCGCGCCTGGGAGAGCGGCGTGCGCTTCACCGGCTGCTTCGCCCAGAGTGACGAAAGCGCGGTCGGTGCCGTCGCCGCGCTGGAGGACCTGGGCCTGCGGGTGCCGAGGGACGTGTCGGTCGTGGGCTTCGACGGCCTGCCCGAGCTGCCCCTCCCGCTGCGCCTCACCACCGTCGCGCAGGACATCCCGCGGCTCGTCCGCACCGCGCTCGACCTGATGCAGGAGGCCATGTCGGGGCAGCCGCCCCGTGGCGAATTCGTACCCGTCCACCTCGTTCCCGGCGCGACCGTCTCCAGCGCGAGCGGCGCGTCCTCCCCCGGAGGGATGCCATGAAGAAAGTTCTGACGCTCAGCCTCGGTCTTGCCCTGCTCGCCGCCAGCGCGTCCGCCCAGACCGCCAGCAAGACGATCAAGATCAACGGGTACGGCGGTACCGACCAGACGCTGGTGAATGACCTGATCAACCGCTTCGTCAAGCCGCAGATGGCGAAGGACGGCGTCACCGTCGTGTACCAGCCCCTCCAGGGCGACTACAACAAGGCTCTGACCACCCTGCTCGCGGCGAACACGGCGGGCGACGTGATGTACCTCCCGGCGGAGACGGTCGACGGCTTCGTCGCCACCGGGAAGATCTTGCCGCTGAACGGCCTGGTGACCCCCACCCCCTTCATCAAGAGCCTGAACACCGCTTTCACGCGGAATGGCAAGCTCTACGCCATCGCCAAGGACTTCAACACCCTGACGGTCGTGTACAACAAGGACCTGTTCGACGAGGCGGGGGTGGCGTACCCCAACAACAACGACACGTGGACCAGCCTGGCGACCAAGCTGCGCCAGGTCAAGCAGAAGCTGGGCAGCGACTACTACGGCACGTGCCTCCAGCCCAACTTTGACCGCTTCGGGGCCTTTGCCTACGCCACCGGCTGGCAGCAGTTCGGCGCGAACGGCAAGACCAACCTGGCCGACCCGCGGTTCGCGGAGGCCTTCAACTGGTACACCGGGCTGGCGAAGGACAAGGTGGGTGTGCAGCCCAGCGAACTCTCGGCGGGCTGGAACGGCGACTGCCTGAAGAGCGGCAAGGTCGCGGTCGCCATCGAGGGTGGCTGGATCGTGAACTTCCTGCGCGACAACGCCCCCAACCTGAAGTTCGGCACTGCCCTGCTGCCCAAGAACAACAAGACCGGCCAGCGCGGCAACTTCCTGTACACCGTGGGCTGGGCGATCAACTCCGGGACCAAGAACAAGGCCGCGGCCGCCAAGGTGCTGAACATCCTGACGAGCCCGCAGGTGCAGGAGTACGTGCTCCAGCAGGGCCTCGCCATCCCCAGCCGCTCCTCGCTGACGAACAGCGCCTACTTCAAGAAGGCGGATCCCGGCGCCCAGAACGCCAAGCTGGTCTTCCAGGGGGCCGACGACGGCTATGTTCGCGCCTTTACCTTCGGACCCAAGGGGCCGGACTGGGCCAAGCCCATCAACGAGGCGCTGGCCTCCGTGCTGAGCGGGCAGAAGAGCGCCGCCGACGCGCTGAAGAAGGCGCAGGCGGACATGACCACCTTCCAGAGCCGTTAAGGGCGCTGCGGGGGCCCGGGCCGGATGCCCAGGCCCCCGTCTTCACCGGGAGGGTTCCATGTTCCGAAGAGGTCAGTCCACCACGACCGCCTACCTGTTCCTCGCGCCGTTCCTGATCTCCACGGCCATCTTTTTCTTCTATGCCTTCGCGCGGGCGATCTACTACTCGTTCACGGACTTCAACCTGTTCAACAGCCCGAAGTTGATCGGGCTCCAGCCCTACACCCAGGTCGTCGCGGACCCGTCGTTCCAGCGGGCGCTGACGAACAGCCTGATCTTTGCCGTCGTCACCACCACCCTCCAGACCATCTTCGCCCTGCTGATGGCCGTCGCGCTGAACAACAAGCTGCGCGGGATGGCCTTTTTCCGCTCGGCGTGGTACATGCCCTCGATCACGAGCTCCGTGGTGATCACCCTGATCTTCCTGTGGCTCTTCCAGCGGCGGGGGATCGCTAACTACCTGATCACCCAGTGGCAGACGTACCAGCCGCTGATCCTGACCTTCCTGATCGGGCTGGTGGTCGCGCAGGTCATCCAGGTGCTGCTGGAACGCCGCAGCGGGCTGCCCGCGCGCTGGACAGACCCGGCGCTGGCGGCGGTGAGCGCCCTGGCCTCCCTCGTGGTCACGGCGGGGCTGGTCTGGTCCGGGGTAGCCGGGCCGCGCGAGGTGGCGCCCTTCGACTACCAGTACTTCGCCGACAAGTGGATCAGCGTGGGCGGGGTGCAGATCCTCAGTATCCCCCTCCTCGTCGTCATCATCCAGAACACCTTCACGACCGTGCCCACGCTGATGCTGTTCTTCCTGGCCGGGCTTCAGAATATCCCCGGCGCCCTGTACGAGGCCGCCGACATCGACGGGGCCACGCCCTTTCAGAAGCTGATGAACGTCACGGTGCCGAACCTGCGCCCCGTGACCTTTTACGTCATCACGGTGGGCCTGATCGGCACCATGCAGATGTTCGACCAGGTGGCCGTCATCGGCTCGGCGGCGCCGCAGGACACCCTGATCACCCTGGCGTTCTACGTCTACACCAACACCTTCAAGGCCGGGGCCGCGCCGGTCAACCTTGCAGCGGCGGCGGCGATCATCCTGGCGCTCATCATCCTGCTGATGGTCTTTATCCAGCGCCGCTTCTTCCCCTCGGAGGCGCGCTGATGCGCCCGGGGCTGCCGGAAAACAGGAGGGCCCCATGACCGTTTTGCAGGCCCCCAACGCGCCGACTCCGGTCGTCCGCGCCGACGACCGCTGGCTGGCCCGCCGCCGCTGGGCCCGGGCAGGCTGGCTCTACGCCTTCATGCTCGTGATGAGCCTCTTTTTCCTGGGGCCGTTCCTGATGGGCCTGCTCAGCTCCATGAAGGACGACCCCAACGAGTACCCGCCCCGGCTGGCGATCCCGCAGCTCACGCCCCAGTACCTGAACCGCGCCTATAACCTGGGCGTGCAGGGCGGGGGCGGGGGCTGGAACGGGGGGTTGTACCCCGGCCACACCGTGAACTTCGACGTGTCGGTGCGCTCGCCGCAGGGCGCCCCGCAGGACCCGCCATCGGCCGCCCTCTTCCCGTACCAGCCCGTCAGCCTGGTGAGTATCGCCCGCTACGCGCAGGCCAGGGACTTCGCGCAGGTGCAACTCACCCCAACCGGCGGCGTGGGTGACGTGCGCTCCTACCGGGTCACGGTGCGGTATCCGGCGCTGACCCGGCAGACCGGGCGCACCGTCACCGGGCAGCTCACCGCCCCCACCGACACGCTGAGCGCCAAGCTGGGCAACGGGCAGGTCGTGCCCATCACCCTCGACACGCCCGAGGCCCAGGCGGTGCAGTACACCCTGGTGCAGTACCAGCCGGTGGAACTCGTCGAGAACGGGGGCCGCTACTACCTGCGCGGGCCGATCTTCGAGCGCACGCCCCTTCAGGTCGACGTGCAGCGCGGGCAGAGCCTGGAGAGCAGCACCCTGCCTCCTTCCGACCGCCAGAACTTCGGGCGCTCGCTGGCCTACCGCAACGTCACGCCGGGCATCCTGGGCTACACCTTCAACAACTACCGCCGCGCCTTCAACGAGACGACCAACCCGGCGACCGGGAACAGCCTGTTCTTCACCTGGGTGCTGAACTCGTTCCTGTACGCCTTCCTGCGGGTGGTCGCCGCCGTGGTGTTCTGCTCGCTCGCGGGGTACGCCCTGGCCCGGCTGGACTTCCCCGGCAAGAACCTGGTCTTTTTCGGGGCGGTGCTGTTCGCCCAGATGGTGCCCAGCCAGGTCAACCTCATCAGCAACTACGTGCTGCTCAAGGACCTGAACCTGCTCAACATCTGGGGCCTGTGGTTCAACGGCCTGGTGGCGGCGGGCGGCGTGTTCCTGATGAAGCAGTTCTTCGAGGGAATGCCGCGTGAGCTGGAGGAATCGGCCTCCATAGACGGCGCGGGACCCTTCACGACCTTCTGGCGGGTGATGCTGCCGCAGGCGGGTCCGGCCCTGATCGCGCTGGCGATCACCCAGTTCCAGGGGGCGTGGAACGACTTCTTCTGGCCGCTGGTGATCCTGCGTGACAACACCAACTTCACCCTGACGGTCGGGCTGTCGAACTTCCGCGAGCTGTACGGCGGGCAGGGCGACTACGGCCTGATCCTGGCGGGCGCGGTTCTCAGCGCCATCCCGGTCATCATCGTGTTCGTGATCTTCCAGCGCTACTTCGTGGATACCGGGGCCGACAGTGCGGTCAAGGGGTAACCTTCTGCTTTCCGTCCTCCCCTCCCCCACGCCAGAAAGACCCCCATGCTGAGTACCCGCACCGTTCTGAAGGAAAATGACCTCTACCTCGTCGGCAACCGCCACTACCAGGCGGTGGGGGAGGAGGGCGGCCTCTATCGCCGCGACACCCGCTTCCTCTCCCGCTACGCCTGGCGGCTGGACGGCCAGCCCCCGCAGCACCTCGTCCTGCACGAACGCTGGCCCTTCTGGCTGCACGAGCAGGCGGCGAACGCGAATGTCGGCTACACCATGCGGGTGGGAATCGCCCGCAACCTGACCGTGACGGCGACCGAGGTGCGCGACACGCTGCGGGTCACCCTCTACCAGCCCGGCACCCACCGCCTGACGCTGGAGCTGAACGCTGACTTCCTCGATATGTTCGAGGTGCGGGGCTGGCCCGGGGGGCTCGGCCCGCGCAAGGTGGAGACCCGCGAGGTGCCCGGCGGGGTGGAGTTCAGCTACGTCGCTCAGGACGGCCTGCGCTGCCGGACACTCGTGCGGGCGAGCCCGGCGCCCACCTGGGACGGTTCGGCGCTGGCCTGGGAGATCACGGGGAACACCGACATTCAGGTCAGCGTCTTCCCGCTTCAGGGGGACGAGGAGCCCACGCCCGGCGACCCCGACGCCCTCGCGCGGGAGTACGCGGGGTTGCACGCGAACCTCACCCTGCCCGATCCCCTGGACCAGCGGGTGCTGGAGCGGAGCGTGCAGGACCTCCGCAGCCTGAGCTTTCACACCGAGTTCGGCCCCTTCCCGGCGGCGGGCCTCCCGTGGTTCGTGGCCCCCTTCGGGCGCGACAGCCTGATCATCGCCCTGCTGGTGAGGGAGCAGCGGCCCGACCTCGCCGTGACCGTCGCCCGCTACCTCGCGGCGCACCAGGGCACGAAGTACGACCCCGTCACGCTGGAGCAGCCCGGCAAAATTCTGCACGAGGAGCGGGTGGGCGAACTCACCCGCCTGGGCCAGACCCCCCACCGCCCGTACTACGCGACCGCCGACGCCACCCCCCTCTTCGTGTGGCTGGTGGGCGAGATCAGCCGCGAGAACCCCGACCTGGCCCGTGAGCTCCGCCCGCACTGGGAAGCGGCGCTCGGCTGGCTCCTGACGGACGGCGATCCCGACGGGGACGGCCTGATCGAGTACACGCCCGACCCCGGCGGTATCACGAACGCCGTGTGGAAGGACAGCGGCGACTCCACCTTCACCGAGGACGGGGTGGACGTGAGCGGCCACGTCGCCGTGATCGAGGTGCAGGGCTACGCCTACGCCGCCTACCTCGCCGCCGCGCGGATGTACCGCCAGATCGGTGAGCCGGAGCGCGCCCCCGAGTGGGAGGACCGGGCCGAGCGGCTGCGCGAGATCTTCCAGCGCGCCTTCTGGTGGCCCGAGCGCGGCTACTACGTCCACGGGCTGAACGGGGACAAACGGCCCCTGCGCGTCCTGGTGAGCAACCCGGCGCACACCCTCTGGACCGGCATCATCCCGCCCGAGTTCGCCCCGCAGGTCACGGCGACCGCATTGGGCGACGAGTTGTGGAGCGGCTGGGGCATCCGCACGCTGGGGGTGAACGAGCCCCGTTACAACCCGGTCTCGTACCACAACGGCAGCGTCTGGCCGCACGACACGGCGGTCGCGGCCCTGGGCATGGCCCGCTACGGCCTACACGCCGAGGCGGGACAGGTCGCCCGGGCACTGTTCGACGTGGCGCGCTGGGCACCGGACAGCCGCCTGAGCGAACTGCTGGCAGGTTTCCCCCGCGAGGACGGCCCCCCCGTCCCCTATCCCGCCGCCTGCCATCCCCAGGGCTGGGACGCGGCGATCCCGTTCGCGCTGGCGCACCTGCTGCCTGGGAGAAACCCGCCCCAGTCGGTGGAAGAAGTCCCCGGCTCCCGGCGGGAGGAGACACCGGCTTAGCGCCCTGTCCACAAGCAGACTGTCACCCTGAACAAAGCATCCCCCCGGCACGCGGGGGGACCCTTCACTTCGTTCAGGGTGACACGTCTTTGTTCGTCCACTGCCTGAGCCTGCCCTGGCCGCCCAACGGCATTGACCCCGGCCTCACCCGTCCCACCGATCTGCGCCTGAAAATGGTCCCATGCTCGACAACATCCTGAACAGTGTTCGGCGGGGGGCCGAGCGGGTCCAGCGCCGGGGCGAGGAGGTCGCGCAGGGGACGCGGCTGCGCCTGGAAGTCTTCCAACTGACGCGGGAACTCGACAGCCTGTATGCCCGGCTGGGCCGCTCCTACCACGCGGGGGCCGCTCCCGAGGTGCTGTCCGGCATCCAGGACGACCTCCGCCGGGTGGACGAGGAGATCAGCGCCCGCGAGAGGTTGCTGCGCGAACTCGACCACGCGGAGGCCCAGCAGGCAGAGCCTGACCCCCTCCCACTGGAGGCGGAGCGTTCCCCTGGCCCGGTCACGGAGCGGACCCTCACGTTACGGGCGGCCCCCGACACCGAGCCCACGGTGCCCGACGCCGTGCCCCGCCCCCACGAACCACACGAGCCTGCCCCGGACACCGAGCGCAGGGACGAGCGAACCGGCCGCTGACGGGAGCGCCGCCCTGTCTAGCCTCTCCTCCTGCTGAGCTTGGGGCAGGGCACATTCGGCTCACCTCGCGTCTGGTCTGATGGGCGGACCATGACACAGCTTGGGAACGGTGGCGGAACCGTGGTCGAGGTGCGGGGGGCGTGGCACGGCGAGGTGGGGAACCCGGGCCGGGTCTTCGAGGGCGGGGTGGTCTCGTCGGACCTGCCGGGAGTGCAGCCGGGAAATCCGGTGAAGGTGTTCTACCGCACGGCGGCCGCCCGAGTCGCCCACCCCCGCGAACACGGCTCGTACGTCATGCAGGTGGGCGGGCGTGAGCTGGGCCTGATGCGCTTTACCTGCCACGACACCGGCCTGATCGGTCACGAGGGCAACGACGACCGAGCGGAGGCGACCTGGCAGGCGGTAACTCTCCCGGGCTGACCCCGGCTACAGGTCGCGGCGGCTGAAGCGCCACATACCGAGGACCACTGCCAGCAGGGCCAGGCCAGCAGACCAGACCACCAGGCCGGGCGCGATGGGCGCGTTGCCGAAGAAGGGGTTGGCCCCGCGCGTCGCCTCGCCGAGCTGGCGCAGCACCTCGGGTTGCAACTGATAGCTCGCGCCCAGCCAGAGCGAGTTGGTCGGCATGACCACGTTGGCGAGCCGCCCCAGGGTGGTCAGGGTCGGGCTGTCGGCGAAGGAGCCGATGGAATTCAGAACGCCACCCGCGAAGCCCACGCTGTACAGCACGAACACGCCGATGCCGTTCGCCAGCGTGGTGAAGAGGGTGCTCCCCAGCACCGTCAGGCCCGTGACCAGCGCGATGGCGAGCAGCACCAGCCCCACGGCGGGCAGGGGGTCGGGCGGCAGGAAGCCGGTGATCAGCCGGATGCCGCCCAGCAGGGCCGCGCTGATCAGGGCGACATACCCTACGTTCACGGCGGTAAAGCCCAGCCAGCGCCCCAGGACGAGCGCCGGGCGGCTGATCGGGCGCGCGATCACCGACTGCATCACGCCACTCTCCACGTCGCCGCTGACCGCCCCCACGGTGGACAGCACGGCCATCAGCGCCCCCAGGAAGTACACCAGATACATCCCGAAGATCGCCGTGTACATCACCGGGATGTTGGCCGCCCCGTTCACGCTGCGCCCGTCCAGCCCCGCGTCGAGGGCGCGCTGGTCGAGGGTCTGCTCCAGCCGGAACACGCCATACAGGTAAAAGCCCAGGAAGGCGGCGGTCAGCAGCAGCAGCACGACGACCAGCCGCTTGCGGACCGCCTCGCGCAGCGAGAGTTCCGCGATCAGCAGCGTGTTATGCACGGGTGGCCTCCGGGGCACGGGGGGAGCGGGCGGCCTCAGGCGTGTCCTCGATGAGTTCCAGGAACATCGTCTCCAGGTCGGGGCGGCGAGGGGTCAGGGCGTAGAGCCGGGCACCGTGTGCGTGGACGGCGTCGGCCAGGGCGGGCAGCGTCTCCTCGCGCTCCAACCACAGCTCGACGGCGGCGCGGCCCGGGGTGTTCGTGTCGGTGTGCCGCAGCTCTCCCAGCCGGGCGAGGACCGCGAGGAGGTCGGGTGTCAGCCGGTCCACCCGCAGGTCCACCGGCAGAACCCCGCCCATCAGCTCTCGCAAACTTCCCTGCCTCAGCACCCGCCCGGCCTTCACGAACGCCACCCGGTCACAGACCTGCTCGACCTCCGAGAGCAGGTGCGAGTTCAGGAACACTGCCACCCCTTCGGCCCGCAGCCGCTCGATGATCTCGCGCACCTCGACCCGCCCGATGGGGTCGAGCGCCGAGGTGGGCTCGTCAAGAAAGACCAGCCGGGGGCGGGCCAGGATCGCGCCCGCCAGCCCTGCCCGCTGGAGCATCCCCTTGGAGTACCCGCCCAGCGTCTCCCGCCCCCGCCCCCCCAGGCCGACCGTCTCCAGCACCTCGGGCACGCGGGCGCGCAGGTCTGCCGCGTTCATTCCTGCCAGTCTCCCGTGGAAGCGCAGGAACTCCTCGCCCGTCATCCAGGTCTGGAAGCGGAACTGCTCGGGCAGGAAGCCCAGCCGCGACCGCACCGCCGGATCGGAGGGCGAGCCGCCCAGCACATGCAACTCGCCGCCGCTGGGGTGGACGAGGCCCAGCAGCATCTTCACGGTGGTGCTCTTGCCCGCCCCGTTGGGACCCAGGAAGCCGAAGACCTCGCCCTCCTCCACCGTCAGGGTCAGGCCGTCCACGACCGCCCGGCCCCGGTACACCTTGCACAGCTCCCGCGTCTCGATGGCTGCCACGCGCCCCAGCATAGTCGGGCGGCGTGAGGCCGGAGTGCGGCAAAAGATGCAGGAGCGTCCTTCGACCCGCGCCTCACCCCAGTCACCCGTCCCGTCCCTCTCCTCCTATCCTGAAGGCCAGCTTCAGACTTCGACACGAAAATCACATCCATCAGCCGGATTTCCACCGCCCCATTTGGGGGCATCATCCCCCCCAGTACCCAGTCCTGGGGTGATAGTCCGGAAAGAACGCCTCCGTGAGAATGCTTCACATGAACGCTGTCCGCCGCTCGGAGCCGGTGTCCCCACCGTCCGACGCTCCTTCACACCTCGTGGGCGCGCTCGTCGCCGCGCGCACCGAGACGGCGCGGGCGTACCTCGCCCTGGCGCGGCACTACCGCGACCACTCGCTGGCGGTCGCCTTTCCGCTGGCCCTGGAGGCGCTGGAGGCCGCGCTGAGCGCCGAGGCCCCCGACATGACGGTGGAGGTGCTCGCCGGGCTGTCCTTTATCGAGGTCGCGCAGGGGCGGCAGGAGCAGGCCTTCGAACACCTCGCGCTCGCGCTGGACCTGGCGCACGAGCACGGCCTGCGCCACCTGGAGTCGCAGGTCCGCAACAGCCGCGCCTTCGCCCGCCTGACCGCCGGGGACGCGGTGGGCGCGCGGCGCGACCTGCTGGACGCCCGGGCCCTGGCGCTGGCGGCGGGCGGCCGGCTGGACGTGGCGCACACCTACGTGAACCTCGCGTACCTGGAGAATGTGACCGGGCAGTACGAGGAGGCCCTGCACCAGCTCAACCTGCTGGAAGAGCAGCTTCCTAGCCTGCCTCCCGAGGAGCAGCCCTCCATGCGGCTCTACCTGCTGGAAAACCGCGCGCACATCTACCTGAACCTCGCCCGCCAGGCGCGCGAGCGGGGCCGCCCCGAGGCCGAGGCCGAGGCCTGCGCCCGCGTCCACGCCGCCATCACGGCCATCCGCGAGGAGCTGCGGGACCACCCCGCCGGGCTGATCGCCCTGCTCACCGAGACGCACGCCGCGCGGCTGGCCCTGCTGGAGGGGAACCCCGACCGGGCGCAGCGGCACGCGGAGGCCGCGCTGGAGCACCACGCCCGGCTGGGCCAGCAGGCGTACCTGGACGCCCACCTGGCGATGGCCGAGGTCAGCGTGGCGCGCGGCGAGCCGGGCCGGGCCCACGAGCACTACCGGGCCGCCCTGGACTCGGCCCTAGACCAGAGCCGCCACCGCGAGACGCAGGAGGTCCTCCAGGCCATTGCCCGGCTGCACGAGGGGCAGGGGAATCTCCCGGCGGCGCTGGGCACCTACCGCGACGCGCTGGACCGCGCCCAGCAGGCCCTGGCGCGGCTGGCCCACATCGAGCAGCGCCACGAGGACCTGATCCGCGAGCTGCGCCAGGCCCGCGCCGAGGCGACCGGCTGGCAGGACAGCGTCCGCCGTGCCGAGGCGCAGGCCCGCCAGGACCCGCTGACCGGCCTGCTCAACCGCCGCGGCCTGCAAGACGGCCTCGCGGGGCTGGAGGACACCCCGGGGCCACTGCTGCTGGCGCTCTTCGACATCGACGACTTCAAGAGCGTGAACGACCACCACTCACACCTGACCGGGGACGCGGCGTTGCAGGCGGTGGGGGCGCGGCTGAGGGCCCTGAGCCCGCCGGGTGCCCTGCTTGCCCGCTACGGCGGGGAGGAATTCGTGCTCGCCCTGCCCGTGGACGACCCGGCGGAGGCCCCCGTCCTTGTGGAAGCGCTTCGCCGGGGCATCGAGGCCCACGACTGGTCGGGCCTGCTGCCCGGCATGGCGCTGACCGTCAGCGCGGGGTACATCCTGACGGAGGGCCGCGACGAGGAGGCCCTGCGCGCCGCCTTCGAGCAGGCGGACGACCACCTCTACCGGGCCAAGCGGGCCGGGCGCAACCGGATTTACCCCCCAGTCTCAGCGGCGGGTTAAGCCTCTGGGGAGACCGGAACGAGGCAGGGTGGGACACCTCCCCCACCGCGCCCCGTTCCGGTCCAGCCCTCAGCGCGTCAGGATCTCCTCGATGCGGCGCTGCACATCCTCGTCCAGCCGGACGCCCGCCGCCTTCACGGTGTCCTCGATTTGGCCCACCCTCGTCGCCCCGGTGATCACGGAGCTGACGCCCTTCTGGCGCAGAATCCAGGCCAGGGCGAGCTGCGCGCGGGTGATGCCGAGTTCGTCGGCGATGGACTTCAGGTCACGGACCTTCTGAATATTTTCCTCGGTCAGGAAGTTGTTGCCCCAGTTCTCGTTCTCGGTGAGGCGTGCCCCCTCCGGGCGGCCCTCGTCGTACTTGCCGGTCAGGAGGCCCATCGCCAGCGGGCTCCAGACGACCAGGCCCACGCCCGCCTTCTCGGTGTAGGGCAGAATTTCGCCCTCCACCCGCTCGCGGCGCAGCATGGAGTATTCGGGCTGCTCGGTGACGGGGGCGTGCAGGCCGTGGGCCTTGGCGAATTCGACCGCCTCGGCGATGCGCGCGGCGGGCCACATGCTTGTGCCCCAGTACATGGCCTTGCCGTCGCGGATGACCTGATCGAAGGCCATCACGATCTCGTCCATGGGAACGTTCTCGTCGTAGCGGTGGGCAAAGTAGATGTCGAGGTAGTCGGTGCCCAGCCGCTTCAGGCTCCCGTCGATGCTCTCCAGCACGTGCTTGCGTGAGAGCCCGCGGTCGTTCACGTCGTCACTCATGGGCCAGTAGACCTTGGAGGAGATCACCAGCGTGTGGCGCGGCAGCTCGCGCAGCACCTGGCCCATCATCTCCTCGGACTTGCCGCGGGCGTACACGTCGGCCTGGTCGAAGAAGTTCACGCCTTCCTCGTAGGCCTTCATCACGATGTCCCGCACCATCTGCTGGTCGTTGACGTTGTGCCCGAAGGTCACCCAGCCGCCCAGAGACACTTCGGAGACCTTGAGGCCACTTCTGCCGAGGTTGCGGTATTCCATGCCCGGTACTTTACCCAGTAAAGCATGGGCAGGCCGTCAGATTGAGGCGGGATGAAGGCCGGGTCAGACGGGCGGAGTCCAGCCGGGCGGGGCGAGTTCGAACCCGCTGAATTGAAAGCCCGGGGCGACCACGCAGCCCACCAGGCTCCACTCGCCCAGGGACCGTGCGCTCTGCCACGCCCCGGCGGGCACGACGCCCTGAGGACGCTCGCCGCCCGCCAGGTCCGGCCCCAGGCGCAGACGGCGGGGCTTCCCCTCCTCCCAGATCTCCAACTGCACCGCCGCCCCTGCGTGGTGGCACCAGATTTCAGTGGCGTCCACCCGGTGCCAGTGCGAGACCTCCCCCGCCCGCAGCAGGAAGTAGATGGAGGTGCAGACGGGCCGCCCGCTGACCTCCCGCGCGTCGGAGTGAATCTGGACGTAGTGCCCGCCTTCAGGGTGCGGCTCCAGGCCCAGCAGGCGGATGATCTCCTCGGCGGTCATCTCGTCCCCCGGCGCCACTGGTTCGCCCTTTCCCCGCGCGCGGCCAGGGTGGCCGTCTCGCGCACCCGTTTTTCCCGGGTGGCCGCGGTCTTCGCCTGCGCGATCCATTCCAGGATGCCGCGTTTGGCGCTGCGGGGAAAGGCGTCCCACTGGGCCTTCGCGCCAGACTCCGCCGTCAACGCGGCCTCAAGGTCGGGCGGCACTTCCAGCGCATCCACCCCGTCCAGAAGGCCCCACGAGCCGTCCCGAATCGCCGCGTCGATCTTCGCCTGCCCGGCTGGAGTCATGAGGCCCGCCTCCTGCATCCGCTCGATCCTGGCCTTGTTGACCGCGCTCCACCCGCTGCCGGGTTTGCGTGGGGCGATGTACAGCATGGAGCGCGCCTCGTCGAGTTTGCGCGGCTTGGAATCGATCCAGCCGAAGCATAGAGCTTCTTCCACCGCCTCGTCCCCGCTGAGGTTCACCGGATCCGCCGACTTCTTGCGGAGGACGAGCCAGACACCTTTCTCGGTGTCGTGATGGATCTCCAGCCAGGCCCGCCAGTCGGTGCGAGACTCCGGCTCGAAGGCGTCCGGGGGCAGGGTCATGGGAACACCTCCTGAAGCCGCGCGATGTCCCAGCGTTCGGGCAAGGTCGGAGTGAAGATGTACCCGCCGTCCAGGGTGCCCAGCACCTCGGTTCTCTCCAGCCCCCAGCGGTGCGCGTAGAGGGCGATATAGGCGCAGATGATGGCGTCGGTGCGGTCCTCGTGATCCTTGAGCGCGCGGCCCCGCAGGGCGGAGGGGTCCACAACGAGGTGGGCGTCGAGTCCGGTCAGAAAGGGGTCGGCCTCTCCCAACGCGGCGAGGTGACGGTGTAGCGCCGCCCACGCCTCCAACAGCACCTCGCGGTCCTGCCCCTTGTTCTTGTATTTCAGGGTGCGGGTCAGGCCGAACAGGGCGACCATCGCCGGGTGCGGATAGACCTCGATCACGCGGCGGACGGGATCCCCGGCGGGAATGCGCGGATCATGGATAAATCCTCGGGCTTCGAGTGCCTGGGTCAGCGCCTCCCCGCGAACGACACCCGCAGCGTCCGCCAGCCGGGTCCGGTTCGTGGGGTGGGCCGCCGCCTGGAAGCGCCCGAACACCGCCCCGACCTCCGCCTCGGCGGGACGGCGCCCGGACAGGTTGGGCACGGTCAGCGGCGCGTCGATGGCGACGATGGCGGGACCGTCCCCAGCGTGCTTCTCCACGTAGGTGAGCACGCTCGCGTCGTCTGACAGGAGGGCCGTATCCAGGAGCCGCCCACCCTTCACGTCCCCCTCGATGACCGCGCCACCCGTGGGGTTGCGGACGGACCAGGCGAGGTCGATGCCGATGAAGTGCATAGGCCACATTACCGGAGCGGCTGGCGCAGGAGGGTCAGACTTGATCCGGTGTGACCAACTCCCCCTTCATCACGTGCTGGAACCAGTTGCCCCAGTGGGGTTTGCGCCCGTCCGCATCGCTAAAGCCGTACTCGTCCATCAGGGTCCAGGAGGCGAGCGCACGGCCACCAAAGCGGTGCTTCTCCGGGTCGGCGGCGAGGGCGGCGATGCCCCGGCCCACGAAGCGGGGCGTCTCCGACTCGGCGAAGTTGGGGTCCCGGGCGGCCGCGTCGCGCCAGCGGGTCTCCTCCACCCCGAAATAGGCCAGCATCTCCTCGGAACGCAGGTAGCCGGGCGTCACGGAAACGCTGGTGATGCCGCGCGGGTCCCCCTCCAGCTCGTGCGCCCAGGCCTGAGCGAGCCTCATCACGCCCGTCTTGGCTAGGTCGTAGGCGAGGTTGCCCCGGTAGGACCACGAGTCACCGTCCGTCACCTCGACGATCAGGCCGCCGGGTCGCAGGAGGGGGAGCAGATGTTTCCCCGTGACCACATGCGTCCACAGCCCGCCCTCGATCAGCGCGCGGGCCTTGCCCAGGTCGAGTTCCCACGCCTTCTTCCCCCACTCGCTGTGCCGCTCGCCGCCCCACACGTCGTTCACCAGGATATCCAGCCCGCTGAAATCCGCCCGCACCCGCTCCGCCAGGGCCTTCACATCCTCCTCGTTCAGGTGGTCGCAGCGCACGGACACTCCCCACCCACCCGCCGCCGTCACGAGGTCGGCCGTCTCCTCGATGGTCTCCGGACGGCCCCGCTCGCGGCCCAGGTCGCTCAGGCCCGCGTGGGTGGAGCGGCCGGTACAGATGACGGTCGCGCCCGAGGCCCCCAGTTCGGTGGCGATGCCTCGGCCCGCGCCGCGCGTGGCTCCGGCGACGACGGCCACCTTTCCGGCGAGAGGACCGCTCAAGGCCGCACCTCCTCGGCGGGCAGGGGTGGCCGGGGCGGCTCGGGGATGAGCCCACCGAACAGCATGGGATCGGGGTCCAGCCGCACGCCCAACCTCCACAACCACCCGCTCAGGATGTGTCGGCGGTGAGCATCCACCGTCAGGACGTGGGCGAGCACGCCGCCGTAGGGAAAGACCTCGGCGGGCTCGCACAGGGCGTCCACGAAGGTCTGCCGCCACTTGTTCTCGGCCTGCACCTCGCGGGCGATGGCGCGGAAGGCGGGGAAGGCCTGCTCCAGACGGGCTTGCAGCCCCTGCAGTGTCCGGTCGCGCTCCGGCGTCGCCCTGCCCCGCACGGCGGCCACCCAGACCTCCTTGTTGAACACCAGCTTGTCGAGCAGGTCACGCAGGGTACGGTCGGGGCTCTCGAATCCCAGCGGCTGCACCTCGCCCAGCGGCTGATCGAGCGCGGCGGGTGGAAGGGTACGGGCGGCGGCGATGGCCTGGCGGGTAAAGGCTTCATCGAAAGCGAGCAGGTGGTCGAGGATGTCCATGTGAGCCTCCGTGTGCAGGGCGACCCCGAGGGGCTGGAAGTGAATGCCGCCCGGCGCGGGCAGGTGGTGGGTCCGTAGGTCCAAGCGGCGGTACAGGCTGGGGCTGACCCCGTAGGCCCTGCGAAAGGCCCGGGTAAAGGCCTCCAGGCTGTCGAAGCCCGCCTCCAGTGCCACCGCCGTCACCGACTCGTCCGTCCGCCGCAGGGTCCAGGCCGCCCGCTCCAGCGTCAGGCGGCGCCGGAACGCGGCCGGGCTCTCCCCGAAGCGGTGCCGGAAAGCCCGCGCCGCATGGGAACGGCTGAGGTGGACCGCCACCGCCGCCTCCGCGCCGCAGCGCCCCTCGCCTAGCTCCGAGAGAAGGAGGTGCAGCAGGGCGTCCAGCCGGTTCTCGCGCGTCCGTCCCATGGGGTCAGGGTACGCCTGAGCGCCCCATTCCGCCTGACCGTTTGTGCCCGGTTCGGGGGGTGGGGGGAGCGGTGGCTTGACGAGGTGTTGGGTGGGGCCGGGACCCCTCACCCCCCTGCTTCGCAGCGCCCCTCTCCCCCAGGTAGAGAGGTCAAAAAATCTTTCCCTTGGGGAGCGGGTTGGGTGGGGGGCTTCTTCCACGAAAAAGGACCGGAGCCTTCCCCGGTCCCCTTCCGCATTCCAGCGCCTACGGCTCGCGGCGCCCGGTGTTCTCCCCCATCTCCTGGAGGGCGATGCTCGCCATCAGCACGACCTGATCGCCGCGCTGCTCGACTTCCACGTTGCTGTTCCCGGCGGGAAAGTAGCGCTTGACGACCTCCAGCAGGTCGTTGCGGAGGGCGTCCACCTTGCCGGGCGGGATCTGCGCGCGGTCGTAGGCGAGGACCAGCTCCAGGCGGTCCTTGAGCGTTTCCTTGCTGCGCCGCTTGTTCAGCCACGAGAACATATCAGGCCCCCCCGAACAGGCGCCGCAGCGCCGCGAGGAAGCCGCGGTTCTCCTCCAGGTTGGGATACGGCACGTCCTCGCCCTTCAGACGGCGGGCGGTGTCCATAAAAGCCTGTCCCGCCCTCGTCTTACCCAGCACGGCGGGCTCGCCGACGTTCGTGCTCACCAGGATACCGTCGTCCTCGGGGATGATCCCGATGGGCTTGACGCCCAGGATTTCGAGGATGTCCCCCTCCGAAAGCATGTTGCCGCTGGCGACCATCTTGGGCCGCAGCCGGTTGATGACGAGGCGAATCTCGCGCACCTGCTGGGCTTCGAGCAGCCCGATGATGCGGTCGGCGTCGCGCACGCTGGAGACTTCCGGGTTCACCACGACGAGGGCGCCCTGGGCCGGGGCCGCCGCCGTCTTGAAGCCCGACTCGATCCCGGCGGGCGAGTCGATCAGCACGCGGTCAAAACCTTCCTCCTCCAGCAGTTGGCGCACCACGTCCTTGAAGACCTCGGGGTCGAGGGCCTCCTTGTCGCGGGTCTGCGAGGCGGGGAGCAGGTACAGGGTCTCGACGCGCTTGTCGCGGATTACGGCCTGGGAGAGGCGGCACTTGCCCTCCAGCACGTCCACGAGGTCGAAGACCACCCGAGATTCGAGGCCCATCACCACGTCGAGGTTCCGCAGGCCCACGTCCACGTCGATGACGACGACCTTCTCGCCCAGCTTGGCGAGCGCGGCGCCGATATTCGCGGTGGTCGTGGTCTTGCCCACGCCCCCCTTGCCCGATGTGACGACAATGACCTTGGCATTCATGCTGCCCAGCAGTGTACCGCGCGGGGGGGCAGCGGGCGGATGAGCTGCCAACCTGTGACCCCGGTTCCACCTCCCCTCGTCCTCACCCTGTACACTGCGCGGTCGAGTCTCGCACCCGGCGTGTCCCCACGCGGCGGTGCGCCCGCGTGGAGGAATACAGATGACGAGTGTGAATGAAACGCCGCCCGCCGTGGCGGTTCCCAAAGTCGGCTTTATCAGTCTGGGCTGCCCCAAGGCCCTGGTGGACAGCGAGCGCATCCTGACCCAGCTCCGCGCCGAGGGCTACGAGGTCGCCCCCAGCTACGAGGACGCGCAGGCCGTGATCGTGAACACCTGCGGCTTCATCACGCCCGCGGTGGAGGAGTCCCTGAGCGCCATCGGCGAGGCGCTGGATGCGACCGGCAAAGTCATCGTGACGGGCTGCCTGGGTGAGCGGCCCGAGAAGATTCTGGAGCGGCACCCCAAGGTCGCGGCGATCACCGGCTCGGAGGCGGTGGACGATGTGATGGGGCACGTGCGCGAGCTGCTGCCCATCGAGACGGACACGTTCACGGGCCTTCTTCCGGTTGCTGCCCCGGGGATGCGGAACGGGAGCCTGGACGACCTGCTCGCCCCCTCCGTCAAACTCACGCCCAGGCATTACGCCTACGTGAAGATCGCGGAGGGCTGCAACCACACCTGCGCCTTCTGCATCATCCCCAAGCTGCGTGGGCGGCAGGTCAGCCGGGACGCGGGCTCGGTGCTGTACGAGGCATACCGACTGATTGCGGGCGGCACGAAGGAAATCATGATCATCTCGCAGGACACCTCCGCGTACGGGGTGGACGTGCGCTACCGCGAGAGCGAGTTCCAGGGCGGGCAGGTTCGCGCGCATCTCACTGACCTGGCGGAGAAGTTGGGCGAGATGGGCGCGTGGGTGCGGATGCACTACGTCTACCCGTACCCGCATGTGGAGCGGATCGTGGAGCTGATGGCGCAGGGCAAGATCCTGCCCTACCTCGACGTGCCCCTCCAGCACGCCTCGCCCAGAATCCTGAAGCTGATGCGGCGGCCTGGGGGCGGCAAGCAGCTCGACACCATCCGCCGCTGGCGCGAAATCTGCCCGGAGCTGGTCATCCGCTCGACCTTCATCGTGGGCTTCCCGGGTGAGACGGAGGAGGACTTCCAGGAGCTGCTGACCTTCCTGGAGGAGGCTCGCCTCGACCGTGTGGGTGCCTTCCCCTACTCGGACGTGGAGGAGGCGGACGCGAAGGCGCTGCCCGGCGCCGTGCCCGAGGAGATCAAGCAGGAACGCCTCGCCCGCTTCATGGAGGTCGCCCAGCGAATCAGCACCGAGAAACTCGCCGAGAAGGTAGGCTGCGTGATGGACGTGATCATCGACGAGTTCAACGACGACGAGGGGGATGAGCCGGGCACCCGCCTGATCGGCCGCACCAAGGGCGACGCGCCGGGCATCGACGGGCAGGTGTACCTGTACGCGGGCGAGTTAGCGGGTCAGATCAAGGTTGGCGACGTCGTGCGGGCCCGCATCGAGGACAGTGACGAGTACGACCTCTACGGGGAGGTCGTGGCGCGGCCCGAATGGCGGCCGAATGTGCCGCAGCTCGGGCATTTCGGGCGCCACTGACCGGATCAAATGTCCGCAAGGGGAGGTCATCCGGACCTCCCTTTTACGTTTTGGTAGCGCCGGATACCTACCCTGAGCCCATGCCCAGACAGCCTCTTGCGGCCATGCTCGTCATGGCGACGCTTTCCACGTCTGCCGCACAACAGGAAGGGCTGTACGACCCCGCGCCCCCCAGCAACAGTGCCTTCGTGCGTGTCGCGGGCGCTCCGACGGCGACGCTCGGGACCCGCAGCGTGGTGGCGGACAAGGGGGCCGTGAGCACCTACGTGGTGATTCCCCAGGGCGACGTAAGTGTCAAGGCCGGTGCTGCCAGCCAGAAGTTCAGGGTCGAGGCGGGCAAGTTCTACACGGTGGTCCTGCACGGCGGCAAGCTGAGCCTGCTGCCCGACGCCCCCGCCGACAACCGGGCCAAGGCCCTGCTGGTGGTGTACAACCTCAGTAACCTGCCCAGCGTGGACCTGAAAACGGCGGATGGCAAGACGACCGTCATTCAGGACGTGAAGCCGGGCACTAGCGGCAACCGGGCTGTCAACGGCATCACCGTGGACCTGGCGGCCTTTGCCGGGCCGAAGAGCCTGAACGTGATGAAGGCGGTCCGGCTCGAACGTGGCAAGGCCTACGCCGTCGTGGTGACCGATACCGGAGCCACGCTGACTGCGAGTACCACCACCCGCTAGGGAGGGCAGACGTGGTTTTCAGCAGCAACGTCTTCCTGTTCCTGTTCCTGCCCGCCTTCCTGGTGGTGTATTACCTCCTGCCCTTCCGCTGGCGCTCGGGGTGGATTCTGGTGGGCAGCTACGCCCTGTACGGGTGGTGGCGGCTCGACTTCCTGTGGCTGCTCGTCGGCGTGACGCTGGCCGCGTACGTCTTCGCGCTCGCCCTGGGGCGGGCCGAGGGGGCGCGCCGCTTCCAGATCCTGGCGGTCGCCGTCGCGCTGAACCTGGGGGCGCTCGCGTACTTCAAATACGCGAACTTCGGGGTGGAGAGCTTCAACGCCGCGATCACCAGCCTGGGCTTCGCCCCCTTCTCGTGGGCGCCGATCCTGCTGCCCATCGGCCTCTCGTTCTTCATCTTCCACGCCATCAGCTACCTGGTGGACGTGTACCGCCGCGAGGAGCCCCCTACCCACCACCTGCTGGACTTCGCCGCCTTCATCGCCCTGTTCCCGCACCTGATCGCCGGTCCCGTGTTGAAGTACAACCTGCTCGCCGACCAGTTCCGGCACCGTACCCATACGTTGGAAGGGTTCAGCTACGGCGCCACCCGCTTCATGACCGGCTTTGCCAAGAAGGTTCTGATCGCCGATTCCATCGCCCCGCTCGTCACCGCCGCCTTCAACCAGCCCAACCCCACGCTGGCCGACAGTTGGCTGGGAGCGTTGGCCTACACCCTGCAGCTCTACTTCGACTTCAGCGGGTACTCGGACATGGCGATTGGGCTGGCCGCGATGATGGGCTTCAAGTTCCCCGAGAACTTCAACCATCCCTACATCTCCCGCTCCATCACCGAGTTCTGGCGGCGCTGGCACATGAGTCTCAGCTCCTGGCTGCGCGAGTACCTGTATATCGGCCTGGGGGGCAACCGCAAGGGACGGGCGCGGACCTATCTCAACCTCTTCCTGACGATGGTGCTGGGCGGGCTGTGGCACGGGGCCAACTGGACCTTCCTGCTGTGGGGCATGTGGCACGGCGGCCTGCTCGCCACCGAGCGCCGGATGAAGGAAGCGCAGCTCTGGAAGCCCTCCCCCGCGTGGCTGACCATCCCGGGCACGATGCTGCTGGTCATCCTGGGCTGGGTGATGTTCCGGGCCGACAGTGTGATGGACGCCCTCGGGATGTACCGGGGGATGACGGGGCTCAACGGCGCGGGCCTCTCCGACACGCTGGCCTGGCAGGTGCGGCCCAGCGAACTCGTCACGATGCTCGTCGCCACCGTGCTGGTCTACGTGGCCCCGGTCTGGGGTGAGCGGGTGGGTGATGTGGGCAGCCGCCTGTTGCGCCCCCGCCTCGCCGTGGCGGCCACCACGGCCCTGCTGCCCCTCTTCGTGCTGGCGATCTTGAAACTCAGCGCCCAGTCCTACACTCCCTTTCTCTACTTCCAGTTCTGAGGTCGCCGGTGACCGAATTCGCGCGGGATTATGTCAAGAACGACGGTCAGGGGCACGCGGTTCCCGGGGTGCTGCACTGGCTGCCCGGCCTGTTTCTCCTGGCCGTGCTGGGGGTGGGCGCCCTACTGACCCTGACCTCGCCAGGGGCGCGCACGGTGCCCCAGGATCAGAACGTCACGACCGGCCAGTGGACCGCCGCCTACGAGAAGGGCCTGGACGCGGACGTTCCGTGGCGCCGCCCTGCGCTCGACCTGTGGGGCGGCGCCCAGTACCGCCTCTTCGGGGAGGCCCGGCCGGGGGCCGTGGTGGGCCGGGACGGCTGGCTGTACACCAGTGAGGAGTTCGAGACCGCCCCGGCCGACGCCCGCGAGCTGCGGGACAAGCTGAGGTATGTGGGGGAGGTGCGGCGCGACCTGGCGCGGGACGGCGCGCGGCTCGTGGTGGCGCTGGTCCCCTCCAAGGCCCGGCTGTATTCGTCGCACCTCGGGGGCGTCCGTGTCCCGGCGGCCAAAGCCACCCAGTACGAGACCTTCCGCCGCGGGTTGGAGGCCGAGGGCATCATTGCCCCCGACCTTTATGCGGCGTTGCGGTGGGCGAAGACGGGGGACGGTCCAAACCTGTTCTTCCGAACGGATACCCACTGGACTCCGGATGGAGCGGGCGTGGCGGCCCGGGCGGTCGCCTCGCAGGTGCGGGCGCTGGGGCTGGAGTTTCCCGCAGGGGACTTCAGGGCGGCGCGGGCCGCCCCGGCGATCTACCCGGGCGACCTGCTGCGCTACCTGCCGGGGGCCGAGCGGGCGCCGTCCACCTCCGACTGGGTCCGGGCCCGGTCGACCGAACGGGTGAGCGGCGGCGGGGGCCTGCTGGGTGACGAGGGCATCGCCGTCACCCTGGTGGGGACGAGTTACAGCGCGGCGAGTTCGGCCAATGTGTGGGACTTCGCCGGGCAGCTCCAGCAGGCGCTGGGCACCGAGGTGCTCAACGTCGCCGATCAGGGGCGCGGGCCTTTCCTGCCCATGCGCGACTACCTGCGGAGCCCGGAACGCACCTCCAGTCCTCCCCAGGTGGTGATCTGGGAGATTCCCGAACGGTACCTGCGGGTAGACTACCCAGGACTGGACAACGCCGGAGCCGCCTCCCATGCGCGGGAGACTCCCGGCACACCCCCCTCCTGAGGAGCCACATGAATATTTCAGGATTCCTGCTGTCCTCCAGCCTGCTGCTCGGCCTCGGCTCTGCCCAGGAGACGCCCGCGAAGGCCAGCGAAATCCCAGCACCCCTCCAGGGCTGCGCCAAGTCCAGCAATTACGACGGCAAGGGGAATTTCGAGCTCTTCGGCCAGGACGGCTTTATCTTCGAGAGCCCCGAGTTTCAGGACACGTATGAGTTCAAGGGCCTAGACCAGCTCACCCTCCTCGTTAACACGTTCCGGGCCAGAGGCTCGGAACTCATCCTCGTTCCCGTTCCCTCCCGCGCCATCAAGTACGCGGGGAGCCTGGACCTGACCTCCTATCCGCGGCTCGACTTCTCCAGCCAGAAGTTCGTGCAGAGCTGGGACAAGATGATCGCGTCCGCCCGGGGAACGGGCGCCCACGTCGTCGACCTGCTGCCCGACATCCTGGCGTTCAAGCCCGGCGCCCGCGGCGAGGATTTCTTCTACCCGCGCGACCACCACTGGACCACCTCGGGCGCGGAGAAGGCGGCGCAGGAGACGGCGGACCTGATCGCGGGGATCATCAGGGACCGGCAGCTGGAGCTGCCCACCAAGAAGGGGACGCTCACCCTCACCAGGGGCAGCTCCTTCACCGGTTCCTACGGCAAGCGTTTCGAGGATGTCTGTGGGCAGAAGCTGCCGCAGATGACCAGCTACCAGGCCCGTTACGAGGAGGAGAACGAGTCCCTGCTGGGCGACGAGGACGACGTCATCGGCATCTTCGGGGACAGCTTCGGGCAGGGGTTTCCCGACAGCAATTTCGGTCCCCTGCTGGAATACAGGACGGGGCTGAAGACGGTCAACTACTCGTCGGCGGGGGCCGGGCCGCTGCTGTCCCTCTACGGCTACCTGGCGGACCCCAGGGTGAGGGAGAAGCTCCCCAAATTCATCGTCGTTCCCTTTATGGGGTGGCTCTCCAACAACGCCTTCGACTACAACCAGGCCACGGCGGCGCTGCTCTCCTGCACCGACAGGACGCGGCTGGCCCGGGTGGACTACCCCGCCGGGCAGGACAAGATTACCTTCGGCACGCTTCCCCAAACGGCCGCCCGGAAACTGATCCACATCCACACGAACGAGACCACCAACTACCTGGAGGTGCGGGGGAAGTACACGGACGGCTCGCCCATGCGCTGGGAGAACTGGCGCGTGTCGGCCGACTACTTCCGGGGAAGCCGCAACGACTTTTACAGCCTGGCCGCCGTCGGCCGGACACCCCTGGAGGCCTCCATCGCCATCGACGGCCGCAAACCCACCGCGGGCTACGCGGAGGTGTGCTCGGTCGATGTGGGCAACGCAGAGGGTGCCCTCTCTTCCCCCTGACGGAAGAGCGCTTGGCCGGAATCCGCACGCCTCTTCTGGGAAGGGCTAGCTGCCGACGCCGCCAGTTCTGCCCTCCCTAGGGAGTTTGCGAGGTCCCTGTCAGGCCGGTCACCCTAGACTCTGCCCGTGAGCCCTGACGTTCTCCTCGTGATGTTCGCTGGCGTGTTCGGCCTGCTCGTTGGGTCGTTCTCGAACGTGCTGATCTGGCGGCTGCCACGCGGGGAAAATATCGCCTTCCCGCCCAGCCACTGCCCAAGCTGCGACCACCGCCTCTCCCCCCTGGACCTCGTGCCCGTCGTCTCGTGGCTGGGGCTGGGCGGGCGGTGCCGTTACTGCCGGGCGCCGATCAAGGCTCGGTATCCGGTGATCGAACTGCTGACGGGCGCGGGCTACGCGGTCATCGCGGCGCTGTTCCCCCTCACGACCTTCGGGGCGGGCACCCTGGGGCTGATGCTGCTGTTCACGCTGCTCCTCGTGGCGAGCGCCATCGACCTCGACACGTACACCATTCCCGATGAGCTGACGCTGCCGGGGGTGGTGCTGGGGCTGGCACTGGCGTGGCTGAACACCCGCTCGGGGGCGGCGGCGGGAGGGCTGCCCACCTTTGCCGGGGCCGTGCAGGGAGCGCTGCTGGGTGCAGGGCTGCTCGTGACCATCGACCTGATCGGGTCGTGGGTACTGCGGCGCTTCCGCGAGCGGAACTACCCCGAGCGGCCCATCGGCTACCAGCAGATCGCGCTGGCCCTGCTGGCGGGGGCCTGGCTGGGGCCATGGTGGGGGCTGGCGGCGGCGCTCGTCTCGGCGGGGCTCAACCTGGCCGCGCGGCGGGTCGTCCGTATTCCAGAGATTGTCACCCTGGGCGGTTTCCTCGTCAGCGTGGCGCTGGGGGGCACGGGCTTTGGACCCGGTTTGATCCTGATGGTGCAGGGGGCTCTGGCCGCCGCGGGCGCCGCGTCCCTGGTGGCGGGCGTGTACTGGTGGCTGAAGCGTGAACCAGAGTCGGAGGCCGACGCCCCCTTCGACCCCTCGGCGATGGGCTTCGGGGACGTGAAGCTCGCCGCCGTGATCGGCGTGTTCCTGGGGTGGGAGCGGCTGCTCGTCGCGCTCGTCGTGGCCGTGGTGGCGGGCGCCGTGATGGGCCTGGCGCAACTCGCCCTGCGGCGCGAGAACCGGGTGAAGTTCGGCCCCTACCTGGCGCTGGGCGCCGTCGTCGCGCTGATCTGGGGTGGGGGCCTGGTGGCGGCCTACCGGGGCATGCTGGGACTGTAAAAGAAGGAGGGAGCGGGGCAGCCCTCGATTCGTGGCTGCCCCGCTCTCGTTATTTCTGGACCGGCTCCTGAGGCGGTCTGGCCCGCGCCCCTCCGCGCCGGGGACGTGGCCCGGTGGGCACGGGAACCCCCACGCCGTCGTCCTCGTCGTTCGGGCGGCGAATTGCCGGTGTCCCGCCTCGCCTCTTCTCCAGCCACTGCACCACACGTCTCGGGAAAGAGTCGGCCATGTACTCGGGTACTCGGCGGAATCCGCCCTCACTGCAACTCGGGCACCGCCACCACCGTCACGCGCTGACCCTGCCGCACGCGGTTGAGGCGCACGTCGGCGAGGGCGGTCACCTCGACTCCGGCGGCGTTCGCGGCGTCCTGCGCCACCGTCTGCACGAACAACTCCATGTCCCGCACGACCGGGTGGGCGACAAAGGCGTCGACGTAGGTGTCCAGGCTGAAGAGTTCCAGCAGGCGCTCTCCGGCCTCGTAGCGCAGGGTCAATGTACTGCCCGGCGCCGGGTTGTGGCTGGCGGGGCACAGCTCGGGCAGGTGCAGGACGTGCTCGACGACCGTGGCCAGGCCCGGCCTGGCGTTGGCAATCGTCTTCAGTAGGGGCGCGGCGTCACTCACGAGGCGGCGGCGCGGGCGGCGTGGCGCACCCGGAAGGCGAACAGGGCGGCGATGGTGTACTTGGCGAGGATGTCCGCGAAGATGATCTGCGCGATGTCACGCCCGCTCATGGTGCCGTAGAAGGCCAGCAGCGTGAACAGGATGGAGTCGAGCGGCACGCTCACGGCGTTGCTCGTGAGCACGCGGGTCCACCAGCTCTTCTCGATCAGGCGCTGGTAGACGGCGGTGTCGGCCAGCTCGCCCACCAGGATCGCCAGGAACGACGCGCCGATGAAGCGCCAGGGCGTGCCCACCAGCAGGGCCGCCAGCGTGTTGACGATCAGCGCGGCGGCGATGGCGATGTAAACAGCCTTCAGCCCGCCCGCCCGGTGGATACGGTCGCGCAGGGTGAAGACCGCCGCGAAAAAGATGGTGCCCACGCTCAGCAACCCGAACACGGGGAGCGGGATGAACTGGTTGAGCGTCAGGTTGGCGAGCAGAATGCTGCCCGCGTAGAGAAGGGTCAGGAGCAGGGGTATACGGCCAGCAACAGGAATGGTCATGGCGTCCTCCGGCCACAGCGACAGGACAGGTCACGGGCCAGCGCCGAGGGTAGCAGGTCCGGCAGTCTGGGAAATGGGGTCAGGCCGACCCTGAGCGGGCAAGCGGCGGGGTGAGGGGCACGGCGCGCAGGGCGCGGGCCAGCCGCAGGAAGGCTGCGTCATGCGCCGGATTCGTCCAGGCGGGCGACTGCACGAGCAGGACGGCAGTGACCTGGCCCGGGTCGGGGAGGCCTGCGCCGGGGGAAGTCATGCGGGTGAGGGTCACGCGCTCCAACACGTCGGGGGGGAGGAGGGGCGCAACTTCATTCCGGGTCCGCGCCAGGTCGAATCCCTCCGCGACGGGCAGTCCCGCGTGCCAGTCGGGGTAGAGGCAGGTGTAGCGTTCGATCCGTCCCGAGCGCAGTCCCAGCCCCGCCCAGTTCCCGGGCCTTAAGCGCCCCGCGTCCCCGCTCAGGCTGGCGAGGTCGTGGTGGCTGTCCACGTTCAGCACGTCCTGTCCGGGAAAGGCTTCGAGCCAGGCCCAGGCGTCCGCATGGGTGAGGGTCACGGTGGCCGGAATTCCGGCGTAGCGCTCCAACCCTTCCCAGCCGGGATAAAGGGGGAAGTCGGCGTCCAGGCCCGTCCAGCCGGATGCCGCCAGGTCACGCCTGCGAGCCCGCTCCCGCCACGCCTCCAGCCGGTCGGGCTCGCGGTCGCGGGTGCCCCAGACCGGCGCGTCGAACACGAGTTCCCGCGTGCCGCTGAAGGCGTCCCAGTCGATGCTCAGCAGCATGGCTTGGAGCAGGGGCGGGAGGGAGGAGTGGGCACGTCCCGAGTATCGCCCCGGAAGCTCAGAACTCCAGCAGGTAGCTCACGCTTGCCGGGTCCCGCACGAAGCCCAGGCGGTCGTTGATGGTGAGCATGGGCACATTGTCGCTCGCGTTGTCGGTGCGGACGGCGGGAGCGCCGAGGGTCCGGGCCACGCGCAGGGCGTGGACTTTGAGCAGGGTTGCAATCCCCTGCCCGCGCGCCGCCCGCGTCACGCCTGTCAGACCGGTGAGCAGGTCGGGGCTTGCCTCGGTGCGGAAGAGCGTGGTCTGCCCGACCCACGCGCCGCCCGCGTCCTCGGCGATCAGGTAGGCCTCCGGGAGCAGGCCGGGGTCGCCGAGGACCGCCTCCTCGAACACCTCGCGGCTCAGCGGCGTGGCGGGCTCGGAGCGGGGCACGTCCCGGCGCACGTCGCTCATCAGGGTGTGGAGGCGCGCGGGCAGGTCGGGCTCTCTGGTCTCCCGCAGCTCGTGCAGGCTGCGAACGCGCACGCCCTGCCGGGCCAGCCGGTCCTCCAAAGCTCGGTAGGGCGCCTCGTCGAAGGCGGAGAGGTCCAGCGCGCTCGTGAAATACCGGCTCCCCGCCACGAATCCACGCCGGGCGAGGAAACCGGGGGCGAGGGGATGGTCCTCCCGGGCGCTCGTGCGGACGGCCTGGGCGCCGTGCCGGACGAGTTCCGCCCGCATCGCGTCCCACAGCGCTCCACCCACTCCTCTCCACTGACGCTCCGGGTGAACGGCGAGTTCGAGCATGAAACGCTGCGGGTGGTACATGCCGGGGTTCTGGTACACCGAGGCGAGGCCCACGACCTCCTCGCCCTCCAGTGCCACGAGGGTGAAGGCCGTGTACCCCCACCCCTCCTGCTCGGCGGCGCGTTTGCGGAAGTCCCCCGCGCTGAAGGGGTCGTGCGGCACCGCGAGGGTCCAGAGCCGGGCGGCGGCGTCCCATTCGGGGTCGCGGATGGGCCGGACGGTGGGCGTCATACCCCCTCCACGCTCCCGCGCCGCATCTCGATGAAGGCGGGCCGGGGACGAAAGCCCAGCCGCTCGTTCAGGGCGAGCATGGGGAGGTTCGTGGTCGCGTTGTTCGTCCAGACGGTCTGAATCCTGCGCTCCCGGGCTACCCCCAGGGCGGCGAGCTTGAGCGCGAGGCCCAGGCCCCGGCGACGCCACGCGCGGCGGGTGCCGGTCAGGCCGGTGTTGATCCGGGTGGCGTCGGTCGAGTCAGCGTACATTTCCGTCAGCGCCAGGACCTCGCCCACGTCCGTCACGGCGAGCAGCACCCCCCAAGGCAGGAAGGTCGGCCCCTCCCCCCGCTCCCGGAACGCCTCGAAGGGGAGGGGCGTCGCCTCGCCCGTGCGCGGCACGTCCTCCCGTATCTCCCCGAAGGCCGAGTGGTAGGCCCGCCAGGCGGCGTCCTCCCCCTGTTCGGCGATCAGCTCGGCGAGGCTGACCGCGCGCAGGCCCTCCGGCAACTGCGCCTCCCCAGTCCAGGTGGCCGGATCGAAGGCCGTCAGGTCGAGCACATTGTCGAAATAGCGCAGCGTCTCGGTAAAACCGCGCCGGGTCAGGAACGCGAGGCCGCGGGGCTCGTCCTCGTAGGCGCCCGCCTGAACCTCCTGGGCGCCGCGCGCCTCCAGGCAGGCCTCCAGCACGTCCGCCAAGGCACGGCCCATTCCCCGGCCCGTCGCCTCCGAAAGCACCATCACCTCGGCCCAGTAGCGGCCGGGGTGGAACATGCCGGGGGGCTGCATGAGGAACCCCGTGCCCACCGCCCGCCCGTCCTCCTCGGCGAGCCAGACGCCCACGTAAGGGTTCAGCGGATGCTCCCGCAGGCTTCGCAACTCGTGCCCCAGCAGCTCGGCCGTGAGGGGGTGGCGGGGATTGACCGCATTCATGATCCTCGCCAGCACCGGCAGGTCGGCCTCGGTCGCCTCGCGGACGTTCATGCCTCCCCCTCCAGCCGCAGCTCGTAGCGCAGGTGGGTGGGGCCGCGCACGAAGCCCAGCGCCTCATTCATGCCCAGCATGGCCTTGTTGGGCGGGTCGTTCATGGTGCGAATCTCGCCGCCCCCCGCCTCCTTCAGGGCCCGCATCGCCGCCACCTTGAGCGCCTTGGCGACACCCCGGCCCCGGTCCTCGCGCCGCACACCGGTCATGCCGATCACATAGAAGCCCGCCGGATTCCGCATCAGCGTCGTGTAGCCGACGTAGGGGCCGGTGAGGGGGTCGTCCAGTTCGGGCCGAACGGCCACGAAGGACAGCTCCGGCGCGAAGGTGGGGTCCTCCAGCTCCTGCTTCACCCACGACCCCAGGGGCCGCTTGGTCAGGGTATTCCCCATCGGCACATCCTGGAAGAGCAGCCAGTCGAGTTCCCACAGCCGCCGGTCACGCTGGGGGTCGGCGGCGAGTTCGGCAATGCTCCGTAACTCGATGCCCTGGGCCGCGACGTTCGCCAGCAGGGGGCCGAACCGGCCCAAGTCCACCGCGTTAGTGTCCAGCCGCGACTCGTACCGCTCCCAGACCACGCGGAACCCCCGGCGCTCCAGAAAGGCGCGGCCCGGTGCGTGATGCGGCTGGTCGGTAAGCATGGTGCGGACCTCCCTCGCCCCGCGTGAGCGCACCCGCGAGAGCAGTTCCTCGTACAGCGCCCCGCCTATGCCGAGCCCCCGCGCTTCAGGATGCACGCTCAGGCTGCCCCAGTAGCGCCATTCCTCGAAGGCGAAGTCGTCGTGCCCGATCCGGCCCACGCCCACCACGCGGCCCCCCTGCTCGGCGACAAGTTCCGTTCGGAAGAGGTCCGGATCATGGGCCTCGTCCCAGGTTTTCAGCAGCTCGGGGGTCACGGGCCATTCGGGATCGGAGGCGGTCAGCACGGCGGCCACGTCCGGGAAGTCGTCCGGTTTACGCAGGTCGCGCAGGACAAAAGAAGCAACAGTCACAGCACCATCCTGTACCGGGCTCGTCAGGAGACACATCGGCCACAGCGCCTACCTCCCGGGCCTATCCTGGGCCGCATGACGGATCGCCTGAAACTCCTGCTAATCGTGCCCCACCCCGACGACGAGGTCTACGGGGCGTCGGGCACCCTGATGGACCTGCTGGAGGAGGGGCACCGCTGCGGCCTCGTCACCCTCACGCGCGGCGAGGCGGGGCGCACGCTGGGGCTGGCCGAGGGTCCCGAGGAACTCGCCCGGATGCGCCAGGCCGAGCTGAAAGCGTGCCTGGACGTGATCGGTCTGACCGTCCACGAGCAGCACACCTTTCCCGACAAGTACCTGAAGGACCAGCCCCTGGAGGAGCTGGCAAGAGTGACGCGGGAAGCGATGATGCGGCACAACCCCGAGATTGTCCTGACCTTCCCCCCCAACGGCAGCAACGGGCACCCCGACCACGTCACCACCCACCGGGCCGTGCGGGAAGTGTGGGAGGCCCTGCCGCCTGAGAACCGCCCCCGCTTGTGGTATTACGCCAGCGCCACACCTCCCGAGCGCGAGGACCTGCGCCCCGCCTGGCTTCCCCCCAACCTCCGCCGCGACGTGACGCGCCATATTCGCCGCAAGCTCCAGGCCATCGCCTGCCACCGCACCCAGGCCCTGAGCACCGTGGATTTCATCCGCAAGTTCCCCGAACGCATCACCGAGGAGACGTTCTACGAGGTCGGGGGGTAGGCTGTACCGACGGAAAAAGCGTGCGCCTGACCGTATCCAGAGCTCCTCCCCCTTGCGGGCCGAGTGATGCACGAAGGGCTCTTACCGAAGAAAAAAGCCGTCCGGAAAGGCAAAGATCTCCTCCCCCTTGGGAGGGGGTGAGCGGGCACGCCCTGAGGCGCGGCCAGTAGACGAGACAGGTCATTTTGCAGACGCTCAAGCGGGTTACACGCCCCCTCACCCCGACCCTCTCCCACGAGGGGAGAGCGAGAACAACAGCGCCCCCGCTCCACTGATCCCGCACAGAAAAAGAGCCCGGGACGCACCCAGGCTCCTTTCGTCCAAATGGCTAACCTTCAGCCCCCCGGCAGCGCTTTAGCCTCTTCCAGGTGGCGGGCCACGACGGGCTGCATCTTGGCAGCGAGGGCGAGGCCCTGGGGGTCCTTGCCAATGGAGCGGTAGGTCTGGATCAGCGCGAGGGTCATGGCGTGGCCGTTCACCTGCACGTTCTTGTAGGCGGCGTCGAAGGCGGCCCCCGAAAGCGTGGTCAGCCGGTTGTATTGCAGCCGCTGGTCGGCGCCCGGCTTGTCGGCGATGCGGATGCCCTTCTGCGCGGCGAGGTTGCTCAGCTCGGCCTGCGCCCGGGTGTGCTCGGTGATCATCTGCTGGGCGAAGGCCCGGATCGCCTGATTGCTGCTCTTTTGCAGGGCGAGCTGCGAGGTCGTGATCTCGGTGAGGTTGCTCATGGACATGACTTCCATGGCGAGCACGTCCGAGTCGTTGGACACCTGGGCGGTGGTGACGGGACCGAGGGGCGCCTGGGCCGAACCACCGGCAAAGGCCGTCGAGAGGGCAAACGAGAGGGTCAACGCGGAAACAGCAAGACGTCTATTCATGGTGAGGCCTCCAAGCCTAGGAATAAGCCCCGTTAGCTTGGCAGGTTCCGCGATGAGGTGAAATCAGGCCGCCTTCATTCCACCGTAAGTCGCTATGGAGGAAGCGTTAGTCATTTTGTGACATGAACATCGAATGGTATCAGGTTCTACGGTTCCTCCCACCGATATAGATCAATAAAAACGGTTCAAACAATCGAAGGCTCAACAGTAACTCTTCAATCCTCCCACTCGCGAACCGGAATGAACTCCACGCCCTCGCCCTCGGTGGCGGTCACGTTGTAGCGCGAGTCGAAGCGCACAAGCAGCTCCCCGCGGTCGAAGTGGGACGGGCTGACGACAGACTTGCGGAACAGGTAGCCGCCCTCGTCGTCCGCGCCGATGTGGGCGGCCTTGGTGAAGCGGAACTCGACGACCTCGCCGTGGGGCCGGGTGCGGACGCGCACGCGGAAGGTCTGCGGGTCGTCCTGCTTCACGTAGGGGCTGGCGGGGGCTTTTCTCTTGCCGAAGAGGTTGAACATGGGGTCTCCCTGGGGGCGCGGTACACGGAACCTGGTGCGAGGGGGGAAGAGGGGACCGGCGTACCGCACACGGCCCCCCTTGCCCCCACTTACACTTCCCGCAGCAGGCGCGTGAGCAGCCGCACGTGATCGGGCCAGCGGTCGAGGCGGACGTGTTCGTGCGCGGCGTGGGCGCCGTCGCCGGGGGCGCCCAGACCGTCGAGGGTGGGGGCGAGCGGCGCCGTGAAGTTGCCGTCGCTGCCGCCCCCCACGACCTCGCCGCCGATCTCGAAGCCGAGGTCGCGGGCGATGGTTTGCGCGCGGGCGAACAGCGCCTCCGTCCCCAGGCCGCGCTCGAAGGTGGGGCGGTTCAGGCCGCCCGTCACCTCCAGCCGCACGCGCGGGTCCAGGGGCCGCAGGGCCGCGACTCCGGCATTGACGCGCTCCGCCTCTGCCGCGGTGGAGACCCGCACGTCCACCTCGAACACGCACTCGGCAGGGATCACGTTCACCGCGCTGCCGCCCCGGATCAGGCCGACGCTGACGGTGGTCCCCACCTCCGGCCGGGCGAGGGCCTGCACCTCCAGCACCGCGCGGGCTGCCTCGGTGACCGCACTCGCTCCCTCCTCCGGCTTGTTGCCCGCGTGCGAGGCGACGCCGCGAAAGGTGAGCCGGAAGCTGCCCACCCCCTTGCGGCCCACCTTCAGCGCGTGGCTGTCGGCGACGGGCGGCTCGACGACCAAAACGGCGCGGGCACCCCGGGCGGCGGCCTCGATGGCCTCCCGGCTGCTGTGGCTGCCGATCTCCTCGTCGGGGGTTAGCAGAACCTGCACGCCGCCGCGCGGCCACTCGCCCCCCAGACCACGCAGCGCGTGCAGCAGGCCCACGATGCCCGCCTTCATGTCGTACGTGCCCGGGCCGTAGGCGCGCTCCCCCTCTATCCGGAAGGGCATGGTGCTTAGCGTGCCGGTGGGCCAGACCGTGTCGGCGTGGGTCAGGACGAGCAAGGGCCGTTCCGTGCCGTCCACCCCAAAGTCGAAGCGCCGTGTTCCGCCGGGCAGCGCGTGGCTGACTGCGCCCAGGCCCTTCGCCCGGCCCTCCACCGCGTCCATCACATGGCTCACGGCGACCGGGTCGGTCGAGGGCGACTCGATCTCCACCAGGGCGCGCAGGTCGGATAGCATGGCCTGAAGGTTGGGCTCCATGCCGCCCATGCTATCCGGCGACGAAGCTCTTCTGTCCTTCTGAGTCAGAACAGAGCGCCGCCCCGCGGGTCGGATGCGGGGCGGCGAAAGGTTCGTCTCAGGCGAGCAGGGCGACCTGTTGCGGGTTGGCCTTCAGGACCGCGCGGCCCTTGAGGTACAGCTCGTCCAGCGCCCGCGACCCGAAGATGCGGGCCAGCCGGGTACTCGTCAGCTCGATGGTGCGGCCCGAGACTTTCAACCGAACGATGTCGATGGTTCCAGGCACCCAGGTGCAGAGGAGTTCGTCCATGCAGTTCCTCCGGGCGGAGTGGAAAGTATGAAGCGCCACGCACGTGCTCTTTGGCAGGGAGTCCGAAAGCTTCCGGTGCCTTCAGCGTAGGTTTTCTCCCTCTGGAAAGGGCGAGAGCCGGTGCCCTTTCCCTTGAGCGAAGGCTCATGAGGCGCGTGGGCCGGGCTGTACAGAACGGAACGTGTGCTTGACTGCGGTATGTCGCAGCCCAGCCCTGCCCAGCCCGGCCCGGAGAGTCTGCTCGCCCTCGCCTTTCCCTCCGACCCGCAGGTCAGCCCGAACGGGAAGCGCGCTGTCTTCGTCCTGTCCCGGATAGAGGAGGAGGACCCCCAGAAGCCCGACCCCGAGTTCGCCCGGCCCCGCTACCGCTCGCACCTCTACCTCTCGGACGGGGGGGCGGCGCGGCAACTCACCCGCGGGGAGGGCCGCGACACCTCGCCGCGCTGGTCGCCGGACGGGGCGACGTTGGCCTTCGTCCGCGAGGAGCATGGTGAGAAGGGGCAACTCTTCCTGCTGCCCCTGACGGGCGGGGAGGCGAGGCGGGTCACGCGCTTTAAGGGCGGCGTGCAGGACGTGCAGTGGAGCCCGGACGGGCGTTTCCTGTCCTTCCTGAGCACTGGGGACGACGAGGACAAACGCGACGAACGCGGCGAGGCGCGGGTCATCACCCGACCGCGCTACCGCTTCAACGGGCGCGACTGGTTGCCCGAGCGCCCCGCTCGGCTGTGGCGCTACGAGGTGGCGACTGAGGAACTGCACGAATGGCTCGTCCCGGAGGTGGAGGTCGCCGCCTACGCCTGGTGGCCGGATAGCCGCGGAGTCCTCCTCGTCTCCAGCTCCACCGAGGAGGACGCGGCCCAGTGGCGGCAGGAGGCGGACACCCTGCTCCTGAGCGGCGAGCGCACCCGGGTCTCCTGCTGGAACTCGGCGATCAACTCGGTCATCCCCCACACGGACGGCGAGCGGTTCGCCCTCGTCGGTCGCCCCGAGGGCAAGGGTAGCCCCGAGGACGCGCACCTCTTCCTGGTCGAGCCGGGCGGCTCGTGGCGGCGACTGGACGAGGGCTGGGACCGCCCCATCGGCAACCTCGTCGGCGGGGATTGTCATGTGGGAGCCTTCCCCGAGCGCCCCGTCTGGCTGGACGGGGAGACGTTACTGGTCTCCAGCACGGTGGGCGGCTCCTGCGGCCTCTTCCGTGTGGGGCTGGACGGCACGGTAACGGCTCAGGACCACGACCCGGAGGCAGTCGTTCCCGCCTTCACCGCGCGGGGAGGGAGCACCGCCCTGATCCGCGAGCGGGCCGACCGCTTCCCAGAGGTGGAGCTGAACGGCACTCGGGTGACGAACCTGCACAGCCGCCTCCCCTTCCCCGCCCGGGGGCCGGAGCATGTGACCTTCAGCAATGAACTCGGCGAGGGGGAGGGCTGGGTCCTGCTGCCGGACGGCGGGGAGCGGGCGCCCGCCCTGCTGACCATCCACGGGGGGCCGCACACCGCCTACGGGCACGCCTTCGTCCACGAGTTCCAGCTCCTCGCGGCGCGGGGCTATGGCGTGTGTTACGGCAACCCGCGGGGCAGCGTGGGCTACGGGCAGGCGTGGTCTTCCGACATCCACGGGCGCTGGGGCACGGTGGACATGGCGGACCTGATGGCCTTCTTCGACGCCTGCCTGGCCGCGCACCCGGAACTCGACAGCACCCGCTCGGGCGTGATGGGCGGCTCCTACGGCGGCTACATGACGAACTGGATCACCGGGCACACGGACCGTTTCCAGGCGGCGATCACGGACCGCTCGATCTGCAACCTGCTCTCGTTCGGCGGCACCTCCGACATCGGGATGCGCTTCTGGGACGACGAGCTGGGGCTGAACTTCCACCGCCGCGCCGACGCCCTGAAACTCTGGGATATGAGCCCGCTGAAGGACGTGGAGAACGTCCGCACCCCCACCCTGATCGTTCACTCGGTCCTCGACCACCGCTGCCCGGTCGAGCAGGCCGAGCAGTGGTACGCGGCGCTGCAGCTGCACGGCGTGCCCGTCCGCTTCGTGCGCTTCCCCGGCGAGGACCACGAGCTGAGCCGCTCAGGCCGTCCGGACCGCCGAATCAAACGGCTGGAGGAATACCTGGGCTGGCTCGACCGCTGGCTGCTGGGGACGGAGACGGGCGAGCAGCGTGTGGCGGAGATGAGCGCGTAGGACTCGGGACAACGGAACAGTAGTCACCCTGAGCAGGGCGAAGGGTCCCCACATCACGCCCGGGGATGCTTTCGTCCCATGCTCTGGGAACCAAAGGAGAAGGCCGGGAATCGCTCCCCGGCCCTCTTCTCTAGCTTGGCTTATTCCTCGTCGCGGCGCTTGTTGCCCCAGCCACGGTCGGCGCGGGCACGGGGCCGGAACCCCTCGCCGCCCGTATCGCCGCTGTCGCGGGGACGGAACTCGCGGTCGCCGAAGTTGCGGTCGCCCCGGTCCTCGCGCGGACGGAAGCCTCCACCCTGGCGGTCGTCGCGCGGACGGAAGCCACCACGGTCACCGCCACCCTGGAAGCCACCGCGATCCTCGCGGGGGCGGAAGCCACCGCCACCCTGACCACCGCGGTCGTCGCGGGGACGGAACCCACCACGGTCACCGCCACCCTGGAAGCCACCGCCCTGACGGTCGTCGCGGGGACGGAAGCCGCCCCGGTCACCGCCACCCTGGAAACGGTCCTCGCGGGGGCGGAAGCCGCCCTCCTGACGGTCACCGCGGAACCCGCCGCGGTCGCCACCACCCTGGAAGCCGCCGCGGTCCTCACGCGGACGGAAGCCGCCCCGGTCACCGCCACCCTGGCCGCCCCGGTCCTCGCGGGGACGGAAACCGCCGCCCTGAGCACCCTGGCTCTCGCGCAGTTCGCGCATCTCGCGGCGCAGGCCGCGGATTTCCTTGCTCTGGGCTTCGAGCATCTCCTTCATCTCGCCCAGCACGGCGAGCAGGTCGTCGGCGTCGATGTACTCGTCCTCGCCCTCTTCACCCTCGCCGCTCTCGTCCTCGTCTTCCACGTTGCCGCTGTCCATCGCGGCGATCACCACGCCCTCTTCCTCGGCCTCCTGTGCATCCAGCACGGGGTCCTCGTCGGGCTCGCCCTGAAGCTCGGGCAAAATGTCGCGCAGTTCCTCCGGGGTCTCGTCCGGGGTGTGCTGCCTGCTGTCGTCGGTCATGATCTTCCTTTCCCTGCGCCCCGTTCATGTGGTGGCCCAACTGGCCCGCTTGCCTATGCAGGGCACCCCGGAGTCTACCATCCCGGGGCGGAAGCGGCCGGGCACCGATAGATCGTCCCAAGGCTGGGTGAGTAACGGCACGACAACCCCGGACCGCGAGGTGGGTCATGGTCGCGTCACCGGACCTCCCTATACTCGCCCTCATGAAGCGTGCGCTTTCCCTCCTCGCCTTGCTCGCCGCCGCCACGGCGGGCGCGCAGAGCACCCCCCGTACCGTGAACATTGGGCTGGGTTACCTCCCCAACGTGCAGTTCACGCCCTTCTACGTGGCCGACAAGCTGGGCTACTTCCGCGCCGAGGGCCTGAACGTGAAGTTCCAGCACGGCTACGTCTCCGAACTGATGCCGCTGCTCCTGCAGGGCAAGCTCGACTTCATCGTGGGCGACCCCGAGGACGCGATCTTCGCGCGCAACCAGGGCGCCCCTGTCCGCTACGTGATGGCGATGTACCAGAAGTCACCCGTGACCGTGTTCAGCACCAAGCCCCTGAACCGGGCCAGCGACCTGAAGGGCAAGACGGTCGGGATTCCCGGCACCTTCGGCAGCAGCTACGCCGCCCTGCGCGCCCTGCTCGACAGTGCCGACTTGCAGGAAGGCCGCGACGTGCGCCTCGCCTCCATCGGCTTCACCCAACTCGACGCGGTGCGGGCGGGCCGGGTGGACGCGGCGGTGGGCTTCGTGAACAACGAGGTCGTGCAGCTTCGCAACGCCGGGCAAAAGGTCTACACCCTGGACATCTCGGGCGCCTACCCGATGGTGGGCTCCGGCCTGATCACGCTCGACAAGACGCTGACCGGGGATCTCGCCCGCAAAGTCGTGCGCGCCTCGCAGCGCGGGCTGAAGTTCACGGTGACGGACCCCGCCCGCGCCTTCAAGCTCGCGCAGCCCGTCTTCGGCACGGGGGGCGGCACGCTGGACGTGCTGAGGGCCAGTACCCCGCTCATCCAGAGCGCCTACACCCGCGCGAACGGCCTGGGCGCCAGCGACCCCTCCGCCTGGACCCGCGCCATCGCCGCGCTCGTCAAGCAGGGGAGCCTTCCCGCCGGAACGAAGGCCGACGCCTTCTACACGAACAGCCTGATCAGCAAGACCGTTCGTTGAGGAATAAGGGGGAGGGGTTGCCGACCGGGCTTATCCCTCCCCCTCACGGTTACCCTACTCGTCGTCGCTGTCCACGCCGCCGAGCGCCTTATTGACGGCGGCGGGCGTCTCGTACTCCTCGTCGGGGAGCTCGTCGAGCATGGAGCGCACATCGTCGTCCGCGCCGTTCTCCTCGGCGGCGTCCATCAGGTCCTGCTTGCTCGCCGGGTAGCTCACGCCCTTGAGGTGCTTCTGAAGCTGGATGGGGTTGATCTTCGCCATGCTGCCCTCCTGGGGTCGATTATCTGCGGGCGAATGGGTGGAAGCCTTGAAGGACCTTCACACCGGCTTAGGACGACGCGGCCTTTTCTTTAACGGAGGGGAGCTCGTCAGGCCTGCACCGGCTCCAGCAGCCCGTTTTCCAGCACCAACGGCAGGGCCAGCGTCTGATACCCCTGCTGGTCGAACAGCACGGTCACCTTCCCGCCCTCGTAGCGCATGACCAGGCCCTCGCCAAGGGTGGGGTGGGCAACGCGGCTGCCCAGGGCGAAGGGCACGTCGTCGGCGTTCTGATTGGCCTGCACCAACCCAGCCTGGCAGTTGTCGCAGTGACCGCAGGGAGGGTGGTACTCCTCGCCGAAGTAATTGAGCAGGAACTCGCGGCGGCAGCCCCCCGTCTCGGCATACCCGCGCATCATCTCCAGCCGGGAGCGTTCGTAAGCGCGGCGGTGCTCCTGGGCCAGCGCGGCCTGGGCCACCACCTCGGGCGTCTCCAGCCCTTCCACGGCGGTCACCTCGCCATCCGGCAGAACCTCCAGTGCGCCGACCTCCTCCAGGCGGTTCACGGCGCTCAGCAGCCGGGTCTGGGAGAGCCCGGTCTCCTCCCCGAGCCCGGCCGGATCGACGGGCTCGCCGTGTTCGCGCACGGCCCGCAGCACCGTCTCGACCTGATCGGCGTCGACCAGCGTTCCCCCCGCGAAGAAGCGCCTCAGCCGCAGGTCGCCCGGCGTGTAGAAGAGGGTCGCCTCGGCGTTCCCGCCGTCCCGCCCCGCCCGGCCGATCTCCTGGTAATAGGCGTCCACCGAGCCCGAGAGATCGAGGTGATGCACGAAGCGCACGTTCGGCTTGTCGATGCCCATGCCGAAGGCCGTGGTCGCCACGATCACCTCCAGGTCGTCCGCCATGAAGGCCGCCTGCACGTCCTCCCGGGACTGGGCGTTCATCCCGGCGTGATAGGCCGCCGCTCGTACGCCCCGCTCCCCCAGGTCGTGCGCGAACTCCTCGGCGCTCCGGCGGGTCGCGGCATAGACGATGCCGGGCTTGGGGGCCACGACGACGCCCTCCAGGAGCGCCGTCCGTTTGGTCCCCGCGTCCTCGAACTGCCGCACCCCGAGGTGGATGTTGGGGCGGTCGAAGCCGCGCACGAGAATTTGTGGGTCACGCATCCCCAGCCGCTCGACGATCTCCTCGCGCACGGGGGGCGCGGCGGTTGCGGTGAGGGCCAGGACCGTGGGGTGCCCCAGCGCCTCCACCGCGACGCCCAGCCGCAGGTACTCGGGCCGGAAGTCGTGGCCCCACTCGGAGACACAGTGCGCCTCGTCCACCACGAACAGCGAGGGTTCAGCGGCGCGCAGCCGTTCCAGGGTCTCCGCGTGGGCGAGCTGCTCGGGGGCCAGGAAGAGGAACTCGACCTCGCCCTCCGTAAACGCCTCCAGGGTCTCCTCGCGCTCGGCGGGGCGCAGGGTGGAGTTGACCAGGGCGGCCTGGCCGGGGGCGCTCTCCTCCAACGCCTCCACCTGATCGCGTTGCAGGGCGATCAGGGGCGAGACGACCACCGTGGGGCCGCCCAGCGACATCGCCGCGACCTGGTAGATCGCCGACTTGCCGCTCCCGGTCGGCATGATGGCGAGGGTGTCCCTGCCCTTCAGGACGGACGCGATGGCCTCCTTCTGGGCAGGGTGCAACTGGTCGTAGCCGAACACCTCCCGGGCGATCTGCTGGGCGCCCCGGATGCCCCTGGCGGGTCTGGCGGCAGGCTCCGTGGGTTTGACCCCTTTGGATCTGAGCCGGGCAACCTTCGTCCCAGCACGTTCGTTGCCCGGCGCCGCCACGGGGTGAGCGGGAGCGGGCGCCGGTCTGGCCGCGACAGGGACAGGTTCAATGGTCCTAGCGCTGTCCTTTTCCGCTTCGCTGGTGGACGGCGTGGGTTGGGGTTCGGGAACGGCGGGTTCGGGCTCGGGGACGTGGACTCGGATTCGTCTGGGCATGGGTCCTTTCCTGCACGCGCGGCCCACCCGACTTGGGCAGCCAACGCGGTAAGGTTCGCTGTGGCTGGCCTCCCGGTCACCCCGTCAAGGTCAGCTGGGAGAAACGGCAGCGTTCCAGTCTCGCGGCGGGCGGCGGGCGATGACTGCGGGATAAGGCAAGAAAGCTTTACCTAACCCTCGCCGTTCCCAAGCCCCAGCTCAAGGAATCGTCAACCGGGCGCCTCACCACCAACGCCGTCGCCGGGCCGCCCACATCACAAGGGCGGAGAGCAGCAGCAGGGCGGCCAGCATCGCCAGAAAACCGCGCACGCCGGTCTTCTCCAGGGGCAACTGGAAGTTCGTTCCGAACAGGCTGGCGACGAGCGCCCACAGCCCCAGCAACACGGTCGCCACCGTCAGGACACGCATCGTGTCGTTCGTGCGCTGGCCCAGGCTCGTCATGTAGAGGTCGAAGGACCCCAGGACCGCCTCGCGCAGCCCCTCGGTGGAAGCCAGGGCCCGCTCGAAACGGTCCTCCAGAACGTCGTAGTAGTCGGACGAGGCGCTGTCTTCGATGGCCTTGAAGTCGGGCCGGGCGAGTGTCGCGTACACATCGCGGTGGTCGGTGAGGAGCCTTCGCAGCTCGCTCACCTGGCGGCGGCAGGCTGCCAGGTCACCCAGGAAGTCGCCGCGCTCGGGCCGCCCCAGGATGGCCTCGTCCAGCCCGTCCAGTTGGCGCTCCAGAACCTCGACCTCGCGCAGGTAACTCGTCAGGTGCCAGTTTAAGAGCGCCGCCAGAAAAGCCTCGGGCGTGAGCTGGCCGAGCTTGTCATTGTTCCGCTCCTGCGCGGTGAACTCCTCCAGAAAGGGGATGTCTTCCGCGTGGACGGTCATCAGCGCGCCCGGCCCCACCACAATGTTGAGTTCGGCGCCGACCAGCCGCCCTCTGTGCTCTCGCACCGCCTGCACATCCACCCGGAAGGTGTCCCCGTAGTTCCTGACCTGCGGGTGCGGGCTGGGGTCGGCGAGGTCCTGCACCGCCCCCGGGTGAAAGCGCAGCAGTTCCCCCAACCGCCTCATCTGTGCCGCGTCCCGGCCCAGCACGTCCACCCACAGGAGCTGGCGTTCCGAGAGCCCGTGCACCAGCGCCGCGTCCAGGTGGACCTCCCGGTCCTTACTGTCGGCGTCGAAAAGGTAGGGACGGACCCTCACGCCCCCAGGGTCTTCCTGGGGAGAGTCAGCCGGTGTCCGGGCCGCTGGCCCTTGCGGCGCCGACCGCCTCCCTTGAACCGTCCCCTTCCCCGTCATAGCTGCCGTTATTGGAAAGGTTGCTCACCAAGTTCTCCACCCTGTGGGGCACAAAGGACCTTGAGGCTTCTTTGAACACATTCGGCAGAAGGCGACCTCACTAAGCAGGATGGCTTACTGACCGCCGACCCGCTTCCTCACCCCTCCCTCACCTGCTACGGTGGGGGCAACACCGGAAGGAGGTGCTGTGCATGACCGACATCAACCCCATTGTCAGCCTGACCGCGACTGAACGAGGCCTTCTCGCCCCCGCATCCAGGAGCCACCTTGCCGCACCATCTTCCGCAGCCACCTTCCCCGCAACAATCCGGGCCTAACGCGCCCACGGGGCGACCTTGAGCGCCCGCTGGCTCGATGACGAGCTGGAGGGGGCCGATGTCCTGCCCGAGCGCCGCCACAAGCACAAGGCCAAGAAACCGCTTGGCAAGCGCCGCCTCGCCACGCTGACCCCCGACTCCGAGGGCGGGGACGAGACCGACGACCTGATCCGCCGCCTGACCACACTCGGGCACATCACCGAGGTCGTCGCCGAACTCAAGAGCGGCAAGGAGGCCACGGCGTACGTGGCACGCGGCCCACGCGGCAGCGTCCTGCTCAAGCTCTACCGCGAACTCGAAGCCCGCTCCTTCAAGCGCGACGGCGTGTACCGCGAGGGGCAGGTCATCCTCGACAAGCGCGCCGCCAAGGCGATGCAGGGCCGCTCCCGCAAGGGCCTGGAGATGCTCCAGGCCGGGTGGGTGATCGCCGAGTACGCGCACCTGTGGCACCTGTGGCGGGCGGGCCTGAACGTCCCCGAACCGCTCGTCGGTCCCGACCCCTACGACTACGCGCAGACCACCCCCGCTGTGCTGATGCGCCTGATCGGCGCCGAGGACACCCCCGCCCCCCGTCTCAGCGACGCCGCCCTCTCGCCCGAGGAAGCGCGGGACGCCTGGGACCAGGCCGTGGGGGGGATGGCCGACCTGCTGCGGCTGGGCTACGCGCACGGCGACTACAGCACCTACAACCTCCTGTGGTGGGAGAACACCGTGACGATCATCGACTTTCCCCAGCTCACGACCCGTCAGAACCCCAATTTCAGGGACCTGCTGCGCCGCGACGCCGACAGCCTCGCCACCAGCTTCCGCAAGCACGGCATCCAGGCGGATGGCGAGGCTACCCTGCGCGAGGTGCAGCGCCGCGCCGGGGGGCAGGGGCCGAAGCCGCGCGTGCTGCTGCCATGAACCCGCATATCCGCCCCGAGCGCCCCGCCGACACTCCCACCATCGCCGAGGTGACCCGCCTGGCCTTCACGTACAACGGTGGCATCAGGGAGAACGAGATGATCGGGGAGATTCACGCCTCGGGCCGGTTCCTCCCCGACCTCTCGCTGGTGGCCGAGGTCGAAGGTCAAGTGGTCGGCCACGTGATCGTCGCGCCCACCGAGCTGCGGGGTGACCCAGAGCATCCCGAACGCCCCCGGCGTGTGCTGCTGCTGGGACCCCTCAGCGTCCTGCCCGACTTCCAGCGGCGGGGCATCGGCAGCGCGCTCATCAGGAGCGTGCTGGCCCGCCTGGGTGGTCGCCCTGAGCCGATGGTGGTGCTGTGGGGGCACGAGGATTACTACCCGCGTTTCGGATTCCGCCGGGCAGGGGAGTTTGGCCTGCGACCAGACACCCCGGCGGCGATGGTCTACCCGCTGAGAAGTGACCTCAGCTCCTACGCGGGGCTGGAGATGCCCGCCTGAGCGCGGCCCCTCTCCCCCTGGAGTGGAACCCATGAATCTGTCCGAAACCTACAACTATCTGGTGCGTCCGCGGCGCGACCTGTGGACTTCACTGGAAGTCACCCCGGATGACCTTCTTTCCCGCCCACTGCTGGACGGCGCGCGCTTCCACTGCATCAAGGACCTGGTGCTGCACATCCCCGCCGTGGAGGACTCCTGGCTCCACGAGGACATCCTGAGGGACCAGCCCGTCTGGGATCGAGTCCCCGAGGTGGCCGGTGCTCAGGACGGGCCGTACTTCGCTCAGGTGCCGTTGAGTTCGCTCCTGACCTATTGGCAGGCCGTGGAGGCCAGCACCCTCGGTTACCTGGGCACCCTGACTCCCGAGGAACTGGCGCGGCAGGTCACGGTGAACGGATCGAGAGGCGAGGAGCACTTCACGGTGGATGGCCTGCTGTGGCACGTCATGATCCACGAGATGCGGCACACCGCACAGATCGCCACGTTACTGCGACTTTCGGGCGTCAAGCCGCCCTTCCTCGACCTGCTGAACTACCTGCCCGCACAGTGAGGAGGCCGCCACCCGCCGGACATCCCCCTTGTGGCCGGTTTTTCGCTGTCAAATGCCTACACTTTCCCCATGCGCGCCCTCGAAACCTGCCTGTACGTGGACGATCTGGAGGCCGCCGAGGCGTTCTACTCGGGCGTTCTGGGCCTCAGCCTCTTCGGGAAGATGGCGGGGCGGCACCTCTTCTACCGGCTGGAAGGCTCCATGCTCTTGATCTTCGACCCGGCGGCGAGCGCGCAGCCCGGCGATGTGCCGCTGCACGCAGGCAAACCGGGCGGCCACGCCTGCCTGGGAATCGCGCGGGAGGAGACGGACGCCTGGCAGGCGCGGCTGGAGGGGCACGGCCTGAAGGTGACGCGCTACGCCTGGGGCAACCGGGGCGAGAGCCTGTATTTCGAGGACCCAGCGGGGAATGTGCTGGAACTGGCGCCGCCGAGCATCTGGGGGCTGGAGTGAGTCTGAAGTTCGTCGTAGGGAACGATAGCGAACATAACTGCATGTCCCTGGAAATTCGTCACCCGAACGCCGACTACCAGCTCTATGTCAACGAGACGGTGGAGGGCAAGTACGGGGTTGAAAGCGGGTCTCCCCCTGGGGGAACGACGTTCACCCTTGAGGAAACGGCCTTGATTGTTGCCCGTGCCCTGCAATTCGCTGGTCTCCAAGTCCGTGAGCCGGGCAAGTAACCTAGCGGTATGAAGCGCCCCCTCCAGTTCCTCCTCGTCCTCCTGCCCTTCCTGCTGGTGTCAAGTGCGGCGAAACCCAGGCGTCAGGACACCGAGCGTGAGCGTTAAGCCGCTGCGGAGCGTTCTCTACGTGCCCGGTGACAAGCCCCGCGCCACCGAAAAGGCCCGCACCCTGAACGCCGACGCGGTGATCCTCGACCTGGAGGACGCTATCGCGCCCGAGCACAAGGAGGCGGCGCGGGAGAACGTGAGGCAGGCGCTGACCTGGCGCTGGCCCGGCCCGCTGTTCGTGCGGGTGAACGGTCTGGGCACCCCCTGGGAACACGACGACCGTGAGATGGCCCTCCTGGGCGGCGTGGACGGAATCGTGCTGCCCAAGGCCGAGGACCCCGCCGTCCTCGCGGGCCTGCACCTGCGCGTGCCCCTCTGGCCTATGATCGAGACGCCCCTAGGGGTGCTGCGCGCCCCGGAGATCGCGGCGGTTCCCGGCGTGGCTGGCCTGATCGTGGGCGCCAACGACCTCGCCCGGTCGCTGAGAACCCGCCCCGACCCCAGCCGCCTGCCCCTGCTCCACGCCCTGTCGGCCGTGGTCCTGGCTGCCCGCGCCCACAGCAAACTTCCCCTGGACGCCGTCTTCAACGACGTGCGCGACTCGGAGGGCTTCACCCGGGAATGCCAGCAGGGCCGCACCCTGGGCTTCGCCGGGAAGACCGTCATCCATCCCGACCAGATCGAGGTCGCCAACTCCACCTTCGGCGTGACGGACGAGGAAGCCGAGGAGGCCCGCGCCCTCCTCAGCCTCTGGGAACAGGCCCGCGCGGAAGGCAAGAGCGTCGCCACCCACCGCGGCGTCCTCATCGAACAGATGCACGTGGACGAAGCCCAGGAAGTCCTCGACCTTTGGAGAGCTACAAAGACCAATCCAAGCTGAAGCTTTTCAAAACCGTCTACTGCGGACGGCCAGTTCCCAACCATGGGCAGAGTTCGCACAGCCTTCACCCCGCCTTGCTCGCGCAGCGAGACGGTGGGCCCGCGGCTTGGAACACAACAAGATCAAATATTCCGCGTTAAGGAAGACGGCCACAGGCGCGGTGGGAGAGCCCCTTGCCGAGCGCTGCGGAAAGCTCCCCTCGCCCCTCTGGGGTCGGGGGCTGGGCAATCTGCATCAAAACATCCTGCCCCTTGCTTAAACATACTAAGTCCTTTTACTCTACTTAAGCCATGCCTCTGACTGACCGTGAGCGAGACCTCCTGCGCCTGATCCGTGAGTCCCCGCTCAGCTCACCGGAGGACCTCGCCCGGCGCCTGGGAACCTCCCGCGCGGCAGTCAACGTCCACGTCAGCAACCTGACCCGCAAGGGCTTCTTGCTGGGCCGCGGCTACGTAGTTGCGCCGGACAACGAACCCCGCGTGGTCGCGGTGGGTGGCGCGAACCTGGACGTGAAGGCCCGCACCCTCGCCCCTGCCGTGCCCGGCACCAGCAACCCCGGCGCGACGACCCAGGCCCCGGGCGGTGTGGCCCGTAACATCGCGGAAAACTTGGCGCGGCTGGGCGTCCCCACCCACCTGATCGCCGCCGTCGGCCGGGACCCGAACGGCGACCTGCTGCTGCGCGAGACCGAGGCCGCGGGCGTGGACGTGCGGGACGTGCTCCGCCTGGACAGTCCCACCGGCACCTATACCGCCGTTCTCGACGAGCATGGGGAACTGATCATCGCGGTGGCGGCGATGGGGGCGACCGACGCCCTGACTCCCGCTGCGTTGAATGATCGGCGGGGAGTGCTACGCGGCGCCTCGTGGGTAATCGCGGATGGCAACCTCAGCGCGCAAACCCTGACGCACCTGCTGACCCTCTGCACCCAGGGGGGCACGCCGGTCATCTTCGAGCCGGTCAGCATGCCCAAGGCGGCGCGTCTTCTCCCGGCCCTGGAGGCAGGACTCGCGCCGCACACCGTCACGCCGAACGTCGCCGAACTCGCGGCCCTGGTCGGCCGGGAGGTCCCCAATACACCACGAGCCCTCGCTGAGGCGGCAGGTCAACTCCACGCGCGGGGAGTGCAGACCGTCTGGGTCCGGCGGGGCGAGTGGGGCAGCCTGCTCTCCACCCCGGACGGGGTGACCGACCTTCCCACCCTCCCCGCCCAGGTCGCCGATGTGACCGGCGCGGGGGACGCGATGCTCGCCGCATACCTGGCCGCCCTCCTGGCCGGTCACTCCCCTGCCGAGGCCGCCCGCCACGGCCACGCCGCCGCTGCCCTCACCGTCGAGAGCAGCCACGCCGTCTCCCCCATCCTGACTCCGGCCACGGTCAAGGCGCGGCTGGAATCGACTCAACCCTCAAGTCCCCGCATCACCCCGCAGGAGTCCCCATGACCACCTCCGTTCCCATCCGCCCCGAAGTTCTCGCCCTCATGGACATCCACCCCGAGGTCGGTGCCGCGCTCGAAAGCGGTGCTCCCGTCGTGGCGCTCGAAAGCACCATCATCAGCCACGGAATGCCGTACCCGCAGAATGTGGAGATGGCGCGCGGCGTGGAGGCCGTCGTGCGTGAGCACGGCGCCACGCCCGCCACCATCGCCGTGTTGGGCGGGCGCCTGAAGGTCGGCCTGACCCCCGACGAGCTGGAGGTGCTGGCGACCGACCGGAGCGTGCAGAAGATCAGCACCCGCGACCTGCCCGTCACCGTCGCGCTCGGCAGGCACGGGGCGACCACCGTGGCCTCCACCATGCGGATCGCCTCGCTCGCGGGCATCCGGGTCTTCGCCACGGGTGGGACGGGCGGCGTCCACCGGGGCGCGGGCGAGACGATGGACGTGAGCGCCGACCTCACCGAACTCGCCCGGACGGACGTGTGCGTGGTCAGCGCGGGGGTCAAGAGCATCCTCGACATCGGCCTGACGCTGGAAGTGCTGGAGACGCAGGGTGTCCCGGCGATCACGCTGGGAAGCGAGGAGTTCCCAGCCTTCTACTCGCGCCAGAGCGGATTTGCCTCCCCCCTCACCGTAGCAGCGCCCGCCGAGGCCGCCCGCGTGCTTCACGCCAAATGGACGCTCGGCCTGACGGGCGGAGTCCTCCTCGCCAACCCCATTCCCGCCGAGGCCGAGATTCCCACCTCCGAGATCACCCCGCACATAGAGCAGGCGCTGGCCGATATGGCGGCGCTCGGCCTGACGGGCAAGGAGACGACGCCGTACCTGCTGGGCCGGATCGTGGAGATCACGGGGGGCCGCAGCCTCACGGCGAACATTGCCCTCGTGCGGCACAACGCGGCGGTGGCGGCGCGGGTGGCAGCCGAGTACGCGATGCTGCAGGGCTGAGCCTGAGCTGTCCCTCCACCGGGAACGCGCCGCAATCCGCATGAGAAGGGGGTGGTAGGCTCGGGAACGGTTATGGACTCTTACGATGTAGTGGTGATTGGGGGCGGCCCCGCCGGGTACGTGGCCGCTATTCGCGCCGCGCAACTCGGCTTCAAGACTGCCTGCGTGGACGCCTTCGAGCGGAACGGCAAGGCCAGCCTGGGCGGCACCTGCCTCAATGTGGGCTGTATCCCCAGCAAGGCGCTGCTCGACTCCAGCGAGCGCTTCGAGATGATCAACCACGAGGCGCAGGAGCACGGCATCCAGGTCGAGGGCGCCCGCGTGGACCTGACGAAGATGCTGGGCCGCAAGGAGAGCGTGGTGGACAAGCTGACGGGTGGCGTCGCCTTCCTGTTCCGCAAGAACAAGGTGACGAGCTTCCACGGCCTGGGACGCCTCGTGCGCCAAGACGGTGACGGCTGGATCGTGGACGCCGCCGGGACCGAGGTCCACGCGAAGAACGTGATCGTGGCGACGGGCAGCAACCCGCGCGAACTGCCCGGTGCCCCCTTCGGCGAGAACATCGTCGAGAACAGCGGCGCCCTCGCCTTCGAGCAGGTACCGGGACGGCTCGGCATTATCGGCGCGGGCGTGATTGGCGTGGAGCTGGGCAGCGTTTGGCGCCGCTTGGGCGCGCAGGTCACCATCCTGGAGGCCCTCCCCGGCTTCCTGATGGCCGCCGACGAGGCCGTGAGCAAGGAGGCCCTCAAGCAGTTCCAGAAGCAGGGCCTGGAGTTCCACTTCGGCGTGAAGATCACGGAAGTCCAGCAAAGCGACTCCGGCGTGACCGTCACCTACGAGGAGAAGGGCAACACGGTCACCGCGCAGTTTGACAAGTTGATCGTCTCCATCGGGCGGGTGCCCAACACCAGGGGCCTGGGCGCCGAGGCTGTCGGCCTGGAACTCGACGAGCGCGGCTTCGTGAAGGTGGACGGCCACTACCGCACCAACCTCCCCGGGGTCTATGCCATCGGCGATGTGGTCGGTGGCGCGATGCTCGCTCACAAGGCCGAGGAGGAGGGCGTGGCCGTTGCCGAACTCCTCGCCGGGCAGGCCGGGCACGTGAATTACGACGTGATTCCCTGGGTGATCTACACCAGCCCCGAGATCGCCTGGGCGGGCCTGACGGAAAAGCAGGCGAGGGAGAAGGGCCTGAACGTCAAGGCCGGGCAGTTCCCCTTCAGCGCCAACGGGCGCGCGCTGGGCCACGGCGACCCCCGAGGCTTCGTCAAGGTTGTGGCGGACGCCGACACCGACAAGATCATCGGCGTCCACATGGTTGGCCCCAACGTCTCTGAACTCATCGGTGAGACGGTCACCCTGATGGAATTTGGCGGCAGCGCGGAAGACCTCGCCCGCACCGTCCACGCCCACCCCACCCTGAGCGAAGTGGTGAAGGAAGCGGCGCTGGCGACGGACAAGCGTTCGCTGCATATGTAGGGAGCAGTCAGAAAGAGAGGGAGGGGCGGGAGCCAACGCTTTCCCGCCCCTCCCTGTTTGGCCCTCAGGCGAGCTGGCCCACGTCCAGCGCGAGGACCCGCCGCGTCGCCTCACCCAGGATGGCCCGCACGTCCTCCGGTGTCTGCGCCTCGACGTACACCCGCACCACCGGCTCCGTCCCCGAAGCGCGGAACATGGCCGAGGCCCCGCCTGCCAGCAGCAGCTTCACGCCGTCGATGGTCTTGCGGCCCTCGACCCGGTGACCGGCCACTTCGGTGTACCGCTGCACCTCGCTCATCAGCCTGCCCTTGTCGAACTCGGCGCTCAGGTGCAGGTCGTTCCGGTCGTAGTGGTGCCGGAAGCCGACCTCCGCCTCGATCTCGGCGAACAGCTCATCCAGGCTCTTGCCGCTCGACGCTATCGCCTCGATCATCAGCAGGCTGTTGAGCAGACCGTCTCGCTCCGGAATGTGCCCGCGCGAGGCCAGCCCGCCTGATTCCTCTCCCGCCATAAGTACGGCGAGCGATTCGTCCGCCTGCCCCTCTAAAAAGGCGTCGGTGATGTACTTGAAGCCGACCGGCGTTTCCAGCAGGTCGAGCCCCAGCCTCCGGGCCAGGAGTTCGATCACCCGGCTGCCCGACACGGTCTTAACCACGCGCCCGCGCAGGCCCCGCCCGTGCAGGTGCCGCAGCAGAACCGCGAAAATCTGGTGGCTGTTGAAGAACCGCCCGCCCGCCGTTACCGCCCCTACCCGGTCGGCGTCCCCGTCGGTCACCACACCCAGCGTCGTCCCCGTCTCGTCTGCCAGCAGCCCCATCAGTTCGCCCAGGCTCTGCGGAATCGGCTCGGGGTTGACCCCGTGGAAGAGGGGGTCAGGCCGCCCATGCAACTCGCGCAGATCCACGTTCAGCCCAGCGTGCCGTGCATAGCCGGTCAGCCAGCCGCACCCCGCCCCGCCCATCGCGTCGTGTATGACCGTTCCCCGGTAGCTCCGCAGCGTGTCCAGATCGAGCTGACGGTCGAGCTGCGCGTAGTACGCCTTGCGGATGTCCAGCGGTTCGATGCTTCCCGCCAGGCCGTCGTACACCTCCGGGTGTTGCAGCGCCGCCTCAATCCCGGCCACGATGGCGGGCGTCGCGCTTCCCCCGTAAGCCCCCTTGATCTTGTAGCCGCTGTACTGCGGCGGGTTGTGCGAGGCGGTGATCATCACGCCGCCCGCCGCCCCGTGATGCACCACGGCGAACGACAGGGCCGGGGTGGGTAGGAACTCCCGGGCGAGCAGGACCCGCAGCCCCTCCTGGGCCATGACCTCGGCCACCACCCGCGCGAAGCCCGCCCCCTGGAAGCGCGTGTCGTAGCCCACCACGACGGACTGTCCGCCCGCTCCCCGCAGCGCCTGGGCATGGGCCCGTGCGACCAACCGGACGTTCGCGTAGGTGAAGTCCTCGGCAATGATGTCCCGCCAGCCGTCGGTTCCGAATTTGATGGGCATAGGTCAACTCACTCCGTTCCCCGGACTGTAGCAGGGCAGGTCTGACTAACTGTTGACCCTCCGGGGGACCTCAGGACGAAAAAGACCACGGCTGGCCCGGAAGCCCGAGGCCAACCGGCTTCCACAGCCTGCGGCTCAGCTCCTGAGTTCCGCGGAGGCTTCCCGGCGCGCCTGGATATACCAGGCCAGCGTCTTCTCGATGCCCTCACGCAGTCCCGTGCGGGCAGTCCAACCCAGCGCGGCGAGCCGGGACACATCGAGCAACTTGCGCGGCGTGCCGTCCGGCTTGCTGGGATCGAAGACCAGTTCGCCCTCGTACCCCACCACCTCGCGGATTAGCTCGGCCAGCTCCCGGATGCTCAGGTCCTCACCCGTGCCCACGTTGATGGGGCCGGGCACTGAAACGTGTTGCAGCAAGAACAGGCAGGCGTCGGCCAGGTCGTCCGCATACAGGAACTCGCGCATGGGCCGCCCGCTGCCCCAGACCTCGACCTGCGGGGCGCCCAACTCCCGAGCGTCCACCATCTTCCGCATCAGGGCGGGCAGGACGTGCGAGCCCTGAAGGTCGAAGTTGTCCCCCGGCCCGTAGAGGTTGGTGGGCATCGCGCTGATGAAGTCGTCGCCGTACTGGGTGCGGTAGTGGTCGCACAGCTCGATGGCCGCGATCTTGGCGACGGCGTACGCCCGGTTCGTCTCCTCCAGGGGTCCCGTCAGCAGCGCGGTCTCCTGGAGGGGCTGCGGCGCCATCCGGGGGTAGATGCAGCTTGACCCCAGGTTGAGGAGCTTGCTGACACCGTTCTCGTGCGCGGCGTGAATCACGTTGGCCGCGATGGTCAGGTTGTCGTACAGGAACTGCGCCGGATAGGTGCTGTTGGCAAGGATGCCGCCCACTCTTGCCGCCGCCAGCACGACGATGTCGGGGCGTTCCCCGGCGAAGAAGTCATTGACCGCCGCCTGGTTCCGCAGGTCCAGTTCCCGGCTCCCCCGGGTGACGAGGTTGGTGTAGCCCTCGGCCTGGAGGCGTCGGACGACTGCGCTCCCCACCATGCCCCGGTGCCCGGCCACATAGATTTTCGAACCCCTGTCCACAGTGCTCCTACTGGTTCCCGATGCCGCGCAGCGCGATCTGGTGCCCCGCATTGATCAGCGTCTTCTCCTGCCGGGCGAGTTCCAGGTCGTGCTCGACCATCTCCTCGACCAGCTGGTCGAAGCTGGTGCGCGGCGTCCAGCCCAGGACGCGGCGGGTTTCCTCGGCGTCGCCCAACAGGTAGTCCACCTCGGCGGGGCGGAAGTAGCGAGGGTCGATCTCCACGTAGTCGCGGTAGTCCAGCCCCACCCGCCCGAAGGCCCGCTCGGCGAACTCCCGCACGCTGTACGCCTCCCCCGTGGCGATGCAGTAGTCGCGGGGCGTGTCCTGCTGCAGCATCAGCCACATCGCCTCGACATAGTCGCGGGCGTGGCCCCAGTCGCGCTTCGCCTCCAGGTTCCCCAGGTACAGCTTCTTCTGGAGGCCCACCTTGATGCGCCCCACCGCCCGGGTGATCTTGCGCGTGACGAAGGTCTCACCCCGGCGCGGCGACTCGTGGTTGAACAAAATACCGTTGCAGGCGTACAGGTCGTAAGCCTCGCGGTGGTTCACCGTCTGCCAGAAGGCATACACCTTCGCCACCGCATAGGGGCTGCGGGGGTGGAAGGGCGTATGCAGGCCCTGGGGCGGCTGGGCGGCCCCGAACATCTCCGAGCTGCTTGCCTGGTAGTAGCGCACCCCGTGCCCGGTCCGCTCGCGGTAGTCGCGGATCGCTTCCAGCAGCCGCAGCGTCCCGAGGCCCGTCACGTCGGCGGTGTACTCGGCCTGGTCGTAGCTCACCTTGACGTGGGACTGGGCGCCGAGGTTGTAGACCTCGTCGGGCTGGATGCGCTCGACGAGCACCCGCAGGTTGGAGCTGTCCGCCAGGTCGCCGTAGTGCAGGAACATCCGGGCGTCTGCCTCATGGCTGTCCTGGTACAGGTGATCGATCCGCTCGGTGTTGAAGGAACTGGCCCGGCGGATGATCCCGTGGACCTCGTACCCTTTGGCGAGCAGCAGCTCGGTGAGGTACGAACCGTCCTGCCCGGTGATCCCGGTCAGCAGCGCCTTGCGTGTGGGGGTGTGGCTCATCGTGCATGCTCCTTGTGGGTGGGGAGGCTGTTTCTAATTGGGCCTGGTGGCCGGGGCCTATACACCCCACTGCCGCGTCAGCTTAGGAACCCCGACGCTAAACTTTCGTCAAATTTCCCGTGCGGGTGAAAGCGGTTTCCGCACCCTCCTCAGACCGCCGCGTGCAGTTGACGGTTCCCCGACCCTGGGCTATTCTTCCGTGCGTGCCCGAACAGGGCGCCCCTTGAAAGGCAGCGAGCGCAAGCACAGCTGAAGTGGTGTGGCCCCATCGTCTAACGGTTAGGACACTACCCTTTCAAGGTAGCGATACGGGTTCGAATCCCGTTGGGGTCACCATGAAAGCCTCCGCTCTGGCGGGGGTTTTTTCTTTTTTCAGGCCTGCTCCCTATACTGGCGCGCGTGACTTCGCCCTCAGCCGACTCGCCTGCCTTCACTCCCCCGAAGTGGGTCAGTTGGCTGCTCGCGCTCGTGCCTATCTTTCCGCCGCTGTACTTGGCTGCGTTCGCCTGTCTCGGGAAGTTGCGGACTCTCCCCCTCACCTCGCGGTACGTCCTGTTCTTCTTTGCGGGGACGCAACTGATCGCAGCGCTGTTCACACCCAGGCCTCTGCTCTCGCTGGGGCTGGCCGCCGCTCGAACACTCCTGATCCTAGCGATGATCGCGGTAGGCGTGTACCTGCGGGACAGCCGGAACCTAAGGCCGCTCCTGTGGGGACAACTGGTCATTTTTGCGACGGCCTGGGGATATACGCTCGCCACACAAGGGTTGGCAGGCGTGCAGTCCCGTCTGGGGCACCCCTACTACTACATCGTGTCGCTGGGGCTGGTAGCGGTCGTGGCCCTTTGGATCACGGCGTTTTGGAGAGGAGGACGGCTTTGGTGGCGCCTGCCCGCCGGACTGCTCGCTCTCGCCACCTTCCTGGCGGCCGGGAGCCGGGGGCCGCTGCTGACGCTGGGGGTGGGGAGCCTGGCGGCGCTGGCGTTCGCGGGACGGCAGCGCCGTTTGTGGGTGTTGCTGCTGGGGGTACTGGCCCTCGGACTGGCGACGCTGAGCATGACCTTCAGCCTGCCGCTGAAACCTGTCGAACGCCTGCTGAACGATCAGACCACCGGGCGTGAGTACGTCTGGCGGGATGCCGTGCTGGGCTGGCAGACTTCTCCCGTCGGCGGCGTTGGCCCCTACCAGGGCGGCCCTTACCTGACCTACCTGTACAAGGATGGCTGCCAGCTCACGCCGACCCTCCAGCGCAACGACATTGCCTGCCCGAAGGCCGTGAGCCGCTGGTCCAGCGTGTGGCTGATCGCGCACAACGCCTGGCTGCACTGGCTGCTGGAAACGGGCCTGATTGGTCTGCTGGGCCTCGTGACCGTGATGGGCTATGCCCTGTGGCAGGCCGTCCTCTCCCATGACCCCTTTATCATCAGCGTTCTCTTCGGCTTCACGGCCATGAACGTGGTGGATGTGGTGATCGCCCTGCCCAGCCAGCACTTCGCGGAGTTGTGGTGGGTAGTGGCTGGTGTCGCATTACTGTCGCCCCGCCTTCGCAGGCCCACCCAACTTCAATCCACGGAAGAGGGCCAACATGAGGATCAGCGCTAATGCTGCGGCACTCCAGTGCTCCAGCGGTGAGGCCGCTTGTGGGGAAATCCGGTAGATGGAGAGGCCGTACAGCCGCAGGCTCCCCAGCTGACCCGGGGGACACTGGGCCTGAAGGGCGATGGCCGTCCGGTCAGCAGGCAGGGGCGCAGACAGCGCGAAGGCGGGGTAGCCCTTGCCCCGCAGTGTGGTCGTCTGCGTCCCCAGGGTGACGGTGAGTGAGGTGCAGCCCCCCAGACTTGCCTCCCCGTACAGGCCATACACGCCGGTGTGAACCTTTCCCTCCACCCAGGCGACAGGCACCGTCATATTCCGGTAGAGATTTACACCGTCACTGGCGGCGGGAGCCAGGCCATGCACCGTCCAACCCGGCGAAGGCTCCCGCACCAGATTGACGGGTCCCTTCCAGAGAGAACTCCGGGAAGGGGTCACAAACTTCTGGCCAGGATGCGGGCGGAGCCGTTCACCTGTCGCCTTCCAGCGGCACGGCCAGCACGGCCCGCTCGGGGTCCTGTCCGGCCGCCCTGGCCTGCCGCGCGGCCTCCATGATGTCGGCGAACTGTTGCCGGAAACGCTCGGGGCGGAACCGCTCGGCGTGTGCCCGGATCCGCCCGGCATCAAAGGCGGAGTGCCGTGCCTCAAACACCTGCACGGCCCGCGCCAGGCTCGCGTGGTTCTGCTCCCCGAAAAACACCCCGGTCTGATCCGCCACGACGGTTTCGAGGCTGCCCCCCTTGCCGTAGGCGATGACGGGTGCGCCTGCGGCCTGCGCCTCGACTGGCACGATGCCGAAGTCCTCGTCCGCGGCAAAGACGAACGCCTTGCAGCGGGCCAGGTACTCTGCGGCCGCCGCGTCACTCTGCCAGCCCAGCAACTGGATGCTCGGTCCCGCCAGCGCCCGGACCTTTTCCCAGTCCGGCCCACTCCCGATCACCACCAGCGGCTTTCCCAGCCGCGTGAAAGTCTCCACGATCAGGTCGATCTTCTTGTAGGGAACGAAGCGGCTCATCGTCAGGTAGAAGTCCTCACGTGGCCGGGTGGCGTCAAAGCGGGCGACGTCCACCGGGGGATACAGCACGCGTGCCGGACGGCGGTAGGTCCGCCAGATGCGCTGCGCGACGTACCGGCTGTTCGCCAGGAACACGTCGACACGGTTGGCGGTCGAGTGATCCCAGAGACGGATGTAGTGCAGGGCCAGCCGGGCCAGCGTGGCTTTCGCACCGCGAGTCAGGTTCGCTTCGCGCAAGTACTGCTGATACAGGTCCCAGGCGTACCGCATCGGGGAATGCAAGTAGCTGAGATGCAACTGGTCTGCCCCGATCAGGACGCCCTTAGCGACCGCGTGGCTGCTCGACACCACCACATCGTAGGGCGTGAGGTCGAACTGCTCGACGGCGTACGGCATCAGGGGCAGATACGTGCGGTAGTGGCGCACCGCGCACGGCCAACCCTGAAGCAAACTGGGGCGAACGTCCGCATGTTCCAGCGGCGTGCCGATGAAGTCTTCCGGCCGGTGGACGAGCGTGTAGATCGGGCTGCCAGGCAGGACCGTCAGCAGCTCGGCCAGCACTTTCTCGCTGCCCGCGTATCCCCCGGCCAGCCAGTCTTGGATCAGGGCGCTTTTCATGCTTGCTCCAGAGCGTCTTGCAGGACGGCCTGCACCCGTTCAGCGGCCCGGTCCCAGTTGAAGGTCGCGGCCCGCCGCAAGCTGCGCGAGCGCAAGTTTGCCCTCAGGCTTTGGTCCGTCACCGCGCGGTGCAGGCCGTCGCGAATCGCGTCCATGTCGCGGGGGTCCACCAAAATCGCAGCGTCCCCGACAATCTCCGGCAGGGAGGTGGTGGTGGACGTGACGACAGGAACGCCACAGGCCATCGCCTCGGCGGCGGGCAGCCCGAACCCCTCATACAGGCTAGGAAAGGCGAGCGCCGAGGCACCCCGGTAGTAGGCAGGCAACTCTTCTTCGGGAATCAGCCCGCTGAACACCACCCGGTCATAGACGCCCAGGCTCAGCGCCAGGTGGGCCGTCTCCGCGTCGGGGGGGCCGGAGAGGACCAGCCGCAGCTCCGGCAGCCCGAGCGCCGCGAAGGCCCGCAGCAGCCGGGGGACGTTCTTGTGCGGCTTGCGGTTCCCGACATACAGTAGGTAGGGATAGCCTGGCTGGTGAACGTCGCCGTCCGGCGTGAAGTTCGGCCCCACGCCGTTCCCCACCACCACCACCTGCGTCTCAGGGACACCGCCCCACTCCAGCAGGCGCTGCCGGGACGCCTCGGACACGGTCAGCACGCGGGCCGCGTGGTGCAGGGCGGGCCGCACCACCCGGTCGTAATACAGGCGCCGCGTCCACCCCGCCTCCTCCGGCACGTCCAGGTGAATCAGGTCATGCACGGTAAAGACCAGCGGCACGGGGCTGGCGAGCGGCGGGTTGAAGCCGGGCGTGAAGTGCAGGGCCGGACGCGTCCGCCGGAGGGCCAGATGCGTGGCGAGCGGGTCCAGGGGGTGGGTGGGGGCCAACGGCACGGAGAGAGGCACGCCGTCCAGTCGGCCCAAGACTTCCCGCGCGAAGCGGCCGATGCCGTGCGGTCCCATCCAGCGGGCATCCACGCTGAGGCGCGTCACGCTTCCCCCAGCACGCGGCGGTACACCTGCGCGGTCTGCCCGGCCACCCGTGCCCAGGTGTAGCGCCCCGCCACCCGTTCCCGCTGGCCCAGCGCGTTCCTCGGCCGCTCCAGGGCCGTATGCAGCGCGGTCACAACGTCGTCAAGGTGATGGGGGTTCACGAGGGTCGCGGCACTCTCCAGGTACTCACGAACGGGGAGCGCGTCCCCCACCACTAGGTTCGCGCCGTTCAGCGCCGCTTCCAGGTTGGCCAGGCCGGGCGTCTCCAGATCGCTGAGCAGGGCGTGCGCGTGCGCGGCGGCGTAGGCGTTGGCTAGGGTGTCGCTGCCGGGGGGGAAGCCGGTCAGGTGTGCGGCGTGACCGGGGTAGGTGTGCAATTCCCGGAAGAACGTGTCGGTGTATTCGCGTTCCGCCTCGACGGGTGCGCCGATGAACACCACCGGAACGCGCAGGCGTGCTGCGGCGCGCAGGAGCAGCAGGCTGTTTTTCCGCCGTTCGATCCGCCCCACGCTCAGCAGGAAGGGGGTGCCGTCTGGCCAGCCGGGGGGCAGGTGGGCGCGGAAGGCATCCGGGTCGCGCCCCACGAACATGGGGTCCACGCCGTTGGGAACCACCGTGAATGCCCTGTCCTCCAGACCGAACATCCCCTTCAGAAGGTCCTGCTCGGCGCGGGAATTGGGCAGGACGGCGGCGGCGTGCCGCAGCACCTGCCCGCGCAGCCAGCTCTGGGAGTACGGCACCTGGGCCAGCAGTGCCTGCGCCTGCCGGTCACGGCCCACCGGGTAGAACACGGACGACACCACGTAAGGCAGCCCCCGCGCGCGCAGCAGCTTGACGAGCTGCGCGTACACGTGGTCACTCCCGAACAGGTGGACCAGGTCGATCCCGCGGAGGAGGTCGCGGTCGAAGTAGTCGGCGTAGCGGACCTGCACGCCCAGCGGGCGCAGGGCGGCGGCGGTCTGGAGCAGTTGCACTTCCTGGCCCCCGAAGGCCAGGGCCAGGGGCCGCGGCAGAAAGTAAAGTACGTTCACAGGGGGTCCTTCGGGTGGATGGCCTGCCGGGCGAGCTGGCGGTAGCGGTTCAGCATGTCCTCGCGCGTGCCGCGCTGCACCCGTTCATCCAGCTTGATTTCCCTCAGGTACTTGTAAAGGGCCAGCAGCACGGCCAGGCGCAGGCCGTGCCGCCCGTCCCGGTAGCCCCTCTTCACCAGAAAGGTCAGGAGGAATTCCCGGACAGGCAGGGCCGTTTCCCGCAGCAGGGAAGGCCGCACGCCCTGCCCCTGTTTGGTCTGCGCCTCGATGCCGGTGTAGCGGTTGATCTTCTCCATAACGCTGGTGTAGTCGGTATAACTGAAGTGCAGCAGGGCATTGTCTCCCTGGTAGGGCAGCCTCAGGACGCGTGTGCCGGGCAGAGGATGGAAGAAATTGTGGACCTCGCCAGTTACCCGCATCTGCCCCTGCCGGAAAAAGCGGACATGGTGGTCCTGCGTCGGCCCCCAGCCCAGTCCCCGCACGGCCACCCCACCAACGAAGTTCTGGTACGGGAGATCGGCGGCGTCGAAGTCCCCACGCCGGGCAATGGCATGAAGCTGGGCCGCCAACGCGGCGGGCACCACCTCGTCGGCATCCAGCACCAGCACCCAATCGCCGGTAGCCTGGGCGAGCGCAAAGGCGCGGGCAGGGTCCGCGTACCCGAGGCGTTCATACAGAAAGACGCGGGCACCATACGCCCGTGCGACCGTGGCTGTCCGGTCGTTGCTGTGCATATCGACCACCACGATGTCGTCCACCCAGCGGCAGACGGAGTCGAGGGCCAGGGGCAGGTTGTGTTCTTCATTGAGGGTGTTGATGACGACACTGATGCGGGGATTCATAGGATGGACCTCGGGAGGGGCAGACGCCCCTTCAGCCAGCGGCGGGCGTCCGGCCACAGCAGGACCGCAACCACGACATACAGCAACAGGGGAACGGCGAACCAGGCTGCCAGCGCCCCCGGACTCTGAGTGTCGCGCCCCAGCATGCCTGCCGTGAGCGCCAGGGGAGCGGCGATCAGCCAGGGGGGCAGCACGCTCCGCGAAAACGAAAACGGCAGGGTCTGCCAGGCCACCCGGAAAAGAGCGAGGTTGGTCAGTTGCACACCGGCCGTGGCAAGGGCAAAGCCCAGCGTTCCGAACTGGAGAATAAGCGGCACACCCAGCCCCCAGGTTGCCAGGAGCCAAACTAGGGCAAAACGGAAGGTGACGTGCGAACGCCCCAGGGCGTTGAGCAGGGCCAACAGCGGCGTGGCCGTGGCGACGAACAGATTGCCGCACCACAGCAGTTCCAGCAGGGACAACGCTGACAACCACTTGGAGCCAAACACAAGCGTGGTGAGGGGGACAGCCAGGGCCAGCGTGAGTGTCGCCAGAATGGCGGTGACGCCGTTGGTGAGCAGCAGCACGCGTTCTACGGCGCGGCGCAGGGCCGCCGGATCCCCCTGCAAGCGCGCGAACACGGGCAGATACAGGCGTTGCAGGAACATCAGGGCCATCACAGGATAGGCCGCCACCGTCTGCGCCCAGTTGATATACCCGACGGCCTGCATGCCCAGCAGGCCACCCACCAGCAGCGGCGTGATGCTGTCCTTGACTAGGGAAACCAGGCTGACCCCCTGGTAGGGCAGGCCAAACGCCAGGTGAGGCTGCAAAAGGGCCGGATCCCAGCGCCAGCCGATGGGCCAGGGGTGGCGCAGATTGAGGTACATCGCCCCGATCAACGAGCGCAGAGTCAGGGCCAGCGCAAAGGTCCAGGCACCCCACCCGGCAGCGGTACCATAAATGAGAACACCATTATAAACCAGGGCCTGGAGCACCTCTGCGACCGCCAGCTTCTGGAAGTGCAACTCGCGTTCCAGGCGAATGGCGGCGATGGTCTGAAATGACGTGAGGAACAGGGAGACCCCCACCGCGCGAAACAGCCAGACATAGGCAGGTTCCAGATGAACGTAGCGTGTCAGGAAGGGCGCGGCCAGCCAGAGTGCGGTTGACAGCACACCCGCGCTGATCTGCTGGAAGGTAAACACCACCCGGTAGGTATGCAGGTCGGGTTCCTCCGGCTGCCGGATCAGGCTCGCCCCCAGGCCGACATCGCCTACCGCGATCAGGAAAACCAGCACAAAGGCCATCAGGCTGTATACCCCGAATTCGGCAGGGACCAGCCAGCGGGCCAGCAGCACCCCCGTTAGGACGTTGAGGCCCTGGATCACCACCTGCCGGACCAACAGCGCCGCTGCCCCCTGCATGGCCGCACGGCCAACGGTGGCTGCGGTCACGGGGTAGCCCTCCCCAGCGCCTGACGACGGGCGCAGTGGCCGAGATACACGGTGTATCCCAGGGCAGGCAGCAGCCAGAAGACGTAGTACAGCACGTTGTTGAACTGAGAAGCGAAGAGGATGGTCACGGCCAGACAGGCCCAGTACGCCCAGAAACCGAAGGCCAGGGGACCTCGCAAGCGGGCACCCCACCGGAACGCCGCCGTGATGGTCAGGCCCAGCAGCAGGATGGTAAAGGGAATCCCGAAGTTTGCGGCGGTCGCCTGCAAGGAGGAATCCAGGGAGGGCAACCGGCGGTACTGTTCCGTGAACATGGACAGGTAGTTGTACCCCACACCGAAGAGGGGATGGGCGGCAATCAGTTGCATGCCGAAGTCGTATGAGTCGAAGCGGGCCGCCGCCGAACGATCATCACCGATGGTCGACAAACGGATCAGCGTGCGGGCCAGATAGGGCAGGTAAAAGGGCAGCAGGGCCAGCAGCAATATGGGGGACAGGCTTGCCTGGAGCAGATGACGGGTGTCTATCCAGGACCGGCGTGCCGCCACCAGCGCGGAGAGAAACAGCAGGAAGAGCAGTTGCAGAACAGCCGCGGCCAGTGCGCTGCGGGAGCCAGTGAGCAGGATCGCCACCAGCGTCAGCACAAGCACCGCCCACCAGCGGAAAGCGGGCTGACTGTGCAGCAGCACATAACTCCAGGTCAGGGGCAGCAGCAGGATCACACCGAAGAAATTGGGGTCGAAGTAGGCGGACACCAGGCGGTTCAGGTGTGGGTCGCCCTGGAACACCACACCCATACGGCTCAACCAGGCCCACAAATCTCGGGAGTCGGGAAAGAGCAGCAGCAGCAGGAATGCCAACGCCACCACCGCCAGGTACAGGCGAACAAACAGCCGCGTGACCCGCTTGAATGCCTGACCATACTGTAAATATAGGGCTGTCCCCAGGAGGATGCCCGCCGTCAGGGTCCCCAGCAGCCGCAGCGCGTAGAGCAACGGCACAGCCTGCATCCCCCACTGCAAGACGCCCGTCAGGGCCGACAGAAGCAGGACCACCGCGCAGGGCAACACCCAGGGAAGACTGAGTCGCCGGGCAGGGCCGGACAGCAGCAGATAAGCACCCGCCAGGACATACAGCAGAACCTCGCTGATCAGCATGTTGTCCCCCAACCCACCACTGGGAATCAACCGCGCAAAGTTTCCAATCAACAGGAACGCCAGGCAGACCAGCACAAACCACCTCGCCCGGTGCCGTGTCCTGTGTCCTTGCGGCCAGAAGAGAACGCCTGGCAGCAGCACCTTAATATGCACCCCGGCCCATCAATACCACCCTCACCGTCTGAATCATGACCACCATATCCAGCCAGGGCGTCCAGTTGGTCACGTAGAACCGGTCCATCGCCACCCGCTCGTCATAACTCGTGTCACTGCGGCCGTTGGCCTGCCAGTAGCCGGTCATGCCGGGACGGATCTGCTTGTAGACCTCGTAGACCTCACCGTACTTCTCCACCTCGGCCTGCACGATGGGGCGGGGTCCGACCAAGCTCATGGTGCCCAGCAGCACATTGGCAAGCTGCGGCAACTCATCCAGACTGGTCTTGCGTAGGAACGCGCCAACCCGGGTCACGCGAGGGTCGTTTTTGAGCTTGTGCGTGGCCTCGAACTCAGCTCGGAGAGCTGGATCGCTGTCCAGCATGTGATTCAATTTTTCTTCCGCGTCGTGGTGCATGCTGCGGAACTTGAAACAGTCAAAAGATTGACCGCCCCGCCCCAGGCGGCGCGCCCGGTAGACCACCGGACCGGGGCTGTCGAGCCGGATGGCCAGGGCGATCAGCAGCAGCCCGGGGAAAATCAGCAGCCCACCCAGGACCGCGCCCACCAGATCAATGCCTCGCTTGATCACGCGCGCCTGCACGCTCCGCAGGTTGTTCCTGATTTCCAGGCTGGCCATGCTGCCGATGTTGTGCGGCAAAAGGGCCTGGTTGGGCACGCCGAAAAGGTCGGGAATCACCCAGGTAATGGGGAAGGCGGCGTAGATGCTGTTGACCAGGCGGCGCTGCGTCTCGGCCCGCGCGCCGGGAATGGAGATCAGGGCCTGCTCGGTGAGAGGGTCGATGAGGGCCTGCTCGATGGGGCCGAGGACAGGCACGCCCTGCAAGGTGGTGCCGTGCAAGGCGGGGTTGTCGTCGTAGGCGGCCACCGGATTGAGGCCGTAGGCGGGATGGGCCCGCAGGTGGGCGATGGTCAGGGCCGCGGTGTGCCCGGCACCGATCACGCTGATGGACCGCCCGAAATGCCCGGTGGAGATCAGCAGGGCGCGCACGGCGTACCGCATCAGCAGGGACAGGATCAGGATGAGCGTCCACAGGATCAGAACGCCCGTGACGCCGGGAGCGAAACGTTGCACCGCGAAGGCGGCGGCGAGTTGCCCCACTGCGACCTGCACGGTGCCAGTCGTGTGCAGGCGCAGTTCCGTCTGGGGGGAACGGCCGTAGCTGGGATAGAGGCCCTGATAGGCCCGCCATAGCACCCAGAGGACCATCCAGATCAGGGTGCTTTCCAGGGAGAGGACGGGGCGGCCGGTGGCGGTCAGGATCAGGGAGGCGAGTTCCTGCGCGAGCAGCGCGCTGAGGACGTCCCCCAGCAGCAGGCAGACGGCCTGGGGCAGCGCGGCCAGGCGGGCCGGGGCGGCCTGGCTTCCCAGCCGTGCCGGGGAGGCCGTCCTCGCCGATACGCGCAGGCCCATGCCCTAGCGCACTTCCTTGACGGTCGGGGTGGGCGCAGCGGGAGCGGGCGGGGCGGGAAGGGCGGGTCCGTAGCGGCGGGGCATCCGGGACGGACCCGCCACCTTGTTGAGGACGAACCCCACGACGGGCACGTCAGCCAGCCGCGCGGACCGCAGCACCTGACACACGTCCGGAAGGCGCGTTCGGCCCATCTCAGTCACCAGCAGCACGGCGTCCACCTGTTGCCCCAGGGCCAGCCCGTCAGCCAGCGCCAGCAGGGGTGGGCTGTCCACCAGCACCACGTCGTAGCCCTGGCTCCAGCGGCGCAGCCACTCGCCCAGCTCAGGGCGGCTCAGCAGGGCCAAGCTCCCATGGGGGGCAGAGCCAGCGGGCAGCAGGTCAATGTTGGGGGCGACTGGCTTCACCTCCACGTTCACGGGCGCGCGCAGGGCCTCCGCGAAGCTGTGTGCACCGCCCGTGCGGCCGGGAGCGTGCCCGGGCTGTCCGCCTGTGCCCACGTCCCAGAGGTCCTGCTGCCCGCCGCGCCACAGGTCGGCATCGAGGAGCAGCACCCGCTGCCCGCTGTCGGCCAGACTGCTCGCCAGGGCGGCGGTCAGGCTGCTCGCGCCCTCACCTCCGGCGAGCCCGGCGATCATCAGGATAGGCCGGGGCTGCCGCAGCGTGGCCTGCAGGTTGACGCGCAAGAAGCCCAGAGCCTCTGACTGTGCGAGGGAAAAGCTCCCTGAAGGGCGCAGGCGCGGCAGCCTCCCCAGCACCGGGAGGTTCAAGGTCAGCAGCTCCGCATCGGTCTGGACCCGGCGGTCCAACACGCTCAGGAGGGCCGCCACACCAGTTCCCAGTAGCAGCGCCAGCAGGCCAGCCAAGACCGCATTCCGCAGCGGCGAAGGCGTCACGGGCCGGAGCGGTTCCACGGCGCTGGTGAGGGGCTTGAGGACGCCCGGCCGGGCCTGCTCCAGAAAACTGAGCTGCGCGAGGTTGTCCTGCATGGTGGCGCGGCGATAGAGCAGGGTCTGGCGCTCCAGCGCCGACAGCCCCGGCAGGGCCAGGCGGCGGTCCGTCTGGGCCAGTTGCAGGGTGAAGTTCTCGCGGGCCAGGCGCACATCCCGCAGGGTGCGTTCGGCATCCCAGTTCAGCAGCAGCTTGCCCGTCAGATTGACGAGCACCTGTGCGGCTTGGGGCGTCTGCGCGCGAGCACGCACCTGATAGATGCTGTTCTCCCCGCCGCCCTGATCCGCCGTCACTGAGACGGTGCGGTTCCGCTGGCTCCCCTCGCCCTCCCGCACCGGGGTCAACAGCTCACGGGTCAACTGCTTCACCAGGCGTTGCCGTTCCGCGGGCGCAATGGCCTGGTTATCCCGGACGGCCTCAATCAGCGGCCGCAGAATCAGCGGACTCTCCACGACCTCGGCCACGGTGCCCGGCGGCAGCGGAGAGATCACCGAGCCCCCAACCACACCGATCTGGCTCTGGCTGCTGGAAGCCAGCAGGCCTGCCGCAGCCTCGTACACGCGCGGCTGGGCGCGGGACCAGAGGTAAACGGCCAGCGCCAGCAGGGCCGCCGTCAGGAGGATGACGGGCAGACGCTGCCGCACCCCCTGCCAGAGGGTCGCAAGGTCGATTTCGTTATCGGTATCCTGGCGGAGCAGGTCGGGAGAGTCGGGCTCGGGGGGACGGTATGCGGTCACGCGAAGCGCTCCAATTCCGGGTGGGCCTTGAGTTGCTGCACCACCTTCTTGATGTCCTGGGTGCGGTCCTTTCGCACCACCAGCGTCACCTCATCGGTGCGGACGACCACCACGTCCTCCAAGCCGATAGTGGCGATCAAGTCATCGCCCCGGGTGGTATACAGGATGGCCCCCCCGGTGTCCAGGCTGACATGCCGCCCCACCGAGACGTTCTGGCCCTCCCCCTTCAGCAGGCGCTCCAGGGCGTTCCAGTCTCCCAAGTCGTCCCAGCCGAACTCGGCCGGGATCACTGCGACCTCGTCGGACTTCTCCAGGATGGCGTAGTCGATGCTGATCTTCTGTACCTGGGGAAAGACGCCGCGAATGCCCCCCGGCGACCGGCCGCGAGCCAGCGCCTCCGAGAGCTGGGCGTACATCTCGGGCTGATACTGCCGGAAGGCGTCCAGGATAGCTCCCACCCGCCAGAGGAACATCCCGCTGTTCCAGGTATAACGCCCGTCGGCGACCAGGGTGCGGGCGGTCTCCGCGTCGGGCTTTTCGGTGAAGCGCGACACCCGGTAGGCGGGCAGTTCGCCGCCCTGCAACAGCTCTCCGCGCTGGATGTAGCCATACCCGGTGGCAGGAAAGGTGGGGGTGATCCCCAGCGTGACGAGTTGGCCGGTCGAGTGGGCGACCTCGATGGCCCGGCGCACCGCGCGGCCGAATGCCATCGGATTGGTGATGCGGTGGTCGGCGGGAAAGACGCCCATCACGGCTTCCGGGGCCTCCTGGGCCACCCGCAGGGCCGCATACAGGACGGCCGGGGCAGTGTCCCGCGCGACCGGCTCGACGATCAGGTTCTCGACGGGCATGTCGGGGAGCTGCTCGAGCACCTGCGTGCGGTACTCGCCCCCTGTGACCACCATGACCTGCTCGGGGCTGCCGCTCAGTACGCTCAGGCGGTCACTGGTGGCCTGAAGCAGGCTGCGCCCGGTCTCGTCCAAGGTGAGGAACTGTTTGGGGCGGTGCCTGCGGGACAGGGGCCAGAAGCGTTCGCCGCTGCCCCCAGCGAGAATGACGGGAAGAAAGACTGCTTCGCTCATGCCCGGGCCCTCGGCCCACCCGATGCGTTCAGGCGTCGCCGAACCCCGTGCCGCCGCCAGCCCCTCGCTTGCCTTGCCAGTTGTTGACTCATGGGAACTCCAATGTTGGGCGGGAAAAATTTTTCCTGCACCGCTCAGTTTACCCTCTCCTCACCCCCACTCGGGGGGGTCCCCGGGTCGGCGAGCGTGCCGGGAAACACCCCGCAGTAAAGCGCAAAAGACAGGTCTTGTCCCCCTGTTTTGCCCGCGCCTCACCCGCCCGGGGGGCTCGATGAAGGGGGCGTCAGCTTCATGAGGGGACGGAACTTCCTAGAATGCGGCGGATGAAAGCGATTATTCCCGCCGCGGGACTCGGCACCCGCCTGCGTCCGCTGACCTTCACGCGCCCCAAGCCCGTCCTGCCGGTCGCGGGCGCGCCCATCATCGTGCATGCGCTGCGGACCCTGCTGGACGCCGGGATTGACGAGGTGGCGATCATCGTGTCGGACGCCACCCGCGCCGAGATCGGGGACACCCTGAAGCAGGCGCCCGAGGCGCAGGTGACCCTGATCGACCAGCACGAGCAGCTCGGCCTGGGGCACGCGGTCCTGATGGCGCGCGAGTGGGTGGGGCAGGACAACTTCTGCGTGTACCTGGGGGACAACCTCTTCGAGCACGGGGTGCGGCCCTTTATCGAGCGCTTCGAGAGTGAGCGTCCGGCGGCGGTGATCGCGCTGGTGGAGGTGCCCGACCCCACCGCCTTCGGGGTGGCGCAGCTCGACGGCGACCGGATCACCCGGCTGGTCGAGAAGCCCAAGGTGCCGCCGAGCAACCTGGCCGTGGCGGGGCTGTACTGCTTCACCCCGGAGGTCTTCGGGGTGCTCGACGGGATGCCGCCCTCGGCGCGCGGGGAGTACGAGATCACGGACGCGATTCAGGGCCTGATCGACCGCGGCCGCACCGTGCTGGGCCAGCGGGTGGAGGGCTGGTGGAAGGACACCGGGCGCCCGGCCGACCTGCTCGACGCCAACCGCCTGTTGCTCGAAAGGGTCACGGAGGACGTGCAGGGGGAGGTCAGCGACTCACGGCTCACCGGCCGGGTGGTGATTCCGGCCTCGGCGCAGGTCCGGCGCAGCAAGATCGTCGGCCCGGTGCTGCTGGGCGAGGGCGTGGTCGTCGAGGACGCCTATATCGGGCCCTTCACCTCCATCGGCCGGGACAGCGTGATCCGGCAGGCCGAGGTCGAGCACAGCGTGGTGGACGCCGAGGCGCGCATCGAGTGCCTGAACACCCGCCTCCAGGACTGCCTGATCGGGGTGCGCGCCCAGGTGCGGGGCGGGCGCAAGGTACCCAGCACCCACAAGCTCACCCTCTCGGACGCGAGCGTGGTCGAGTTGGCGTGACGGACCTGTTAGCCCTTCCAGCGGACCTGCCCAACTCAGTGGACGATGGGGCGTGTGACCGCCTGCCGGGGCTGAGGCTTCCCCCGGTTCCGCTGCCCGCGACGGACGGAAACACGGTCGACCTGTCCGCCCTTCCCGGACGAACCGCGCCCTACGTCTACCCGCTCACCGGGCGGCCAGACCAGGCCCTCCCCGGCGATTAGGCCTTGATCCCGGGAGCATCACGCTGAGCTGGGCGCCGGGGTGTTCGGGCTGAGCACACAGGACACGGCCTACCAGCAGGAGGAGGCGCGGCGGCTGCATCTCCCCTTCCCGCTGCTGTCGGACGCGGAGCTGGCCTCATACGGGCGCTGGACCTGCCCACCTTCGAGGTGGACGGCCGGACGCTCCTGCGGCGGGTCTCGCTGATCCTGCAAGGCGGCGTGATCGAGCACGTGTTCTACCCGGTCTTTCCCCCCGGCCGGAACGCGGCGGACGTGCTCGCTTGGCTGAGGGTTCATCCGGCCTGAACGTGTCCCCCTGGACCGTGCCCGCCCCCCGGTGTAGGAAAGGGCAGCGCCCTATCATGGTGGGATGAGCGAGACGCCCCGCATTCACCTGGGTTCGCTGCTCCGCACGTCCTCGGACGCCCACGCGGAGGGGAACCTCGACCACCTCACCTACCTGCAGGGCGACGCCGAGCAGACGCTGCGCTTCGCGCGCCCCGCCTCCTTCCGGGTCGATGTCAATGCCCTGGGCGGCAGCGAGATGTACCTCCAGGGCCGCTTCGAGCCCACGGTAATCATGGAATGTTCGCGCTGCCTGCGCGATGTGGAGGTGCCCCTCGACCTGAGGCTGGGCACTCTGCTGCGCTACGACCCGTCCGTCGAAGCCCCCTATCTGGACGAGGCGGAGTCCGGCGAGGAGGTCCTCGTTTTCGGCGACCCGGACCTGGACCTCAGCGCGTACCTGGCGGAAACCGCCCTACTGGCCGCCCCGCTGACCGTGCTGCACGCGCCTGACTGCAAGGGGCTGTGCCAGGTGTGCGGCCACGACCTGAACGAGGGACCCTGCGAACACATGGCGCAGGTGCCCGTCGAGGAGATTGACGACCTGCTGGGCACCCCGGAGGGCTCGGCCCACGTCCGGCAGAATCCCTTCGCGGGGCTGCGTGACCTGAAGCTCCCGGAGGAGTGAGGGTGCCGGAGGAGAACACCCCAAAGCTGACCCATTTTCAGGACGGCCTGCCCAGGATGGTGGACGTGACGGACAAGGTCCCTACCACCCGGACGGCGACCGCTGAGGGCTGGGTCCGGCTTCCCCGCGAGGCGCGGGCCGCGCTGGAGGCGGGCACCAATCCCAAGGGCGACCCCCTGACCGTCGCGCGTCTGGCGGGCCTCGCCGGAAGCAAGCGCACCGCGGACCTCGTGCTGCTGTGCCACCCTATCCCCGTGACAGGCGCCGACGTGTGCGTCAGTCTGGAGGAGGCCGGGGTGCGGATCGAGGCCACCGTGCGGACGACCGCCCCGACCGGCGTGGAGATGGAGGCCCTGACCGCCGTTACTGTTGCCGCTCTGAACGTATACGACATGCTCAAGGCCGCGAGCAAGGCTATCGAGATCACCGGGGTGCGGCTGCTCGCCAAGACGGGCGGGAAAAGCGGCGAGTACCGGGCGACGGTCTGACCCGGGGTGGGAACCTTCCCGGAGCGTGAGCCGTAGAAAGAGCGTATGGGCGTGACCGAGCGTGAGGCCTGGCTGGACCTGCTGCACCGCGAGGCAGACGGGGACCTCACCCCTGCCGAGCAGGCGCGGCTGGCGGCACTCGCCCACGATCCCGAATTCGCGGAGCTGAGGCGGCGGCTCACCCGGGCCACCGCCTCCCTGAACGCCCTCCCCCTGCCCGCCTTGCCCCGCAGCCTCGCCGCCGAGGTCGCCTCGGAGGTCGTGTGGCAAGCGGCCCTGGGAGGCACGGCTCCTTCCCCACTGCCCACCTCGGTCGCCCCGCAGGTCGCCGCGGAGGTGGGGCTGGACCGTCGCCTGGCCCTGGCGTCCTCTCCCATCCTGCCCCGCAGTGTTGCGGCGAACGTGGCCAGGGACGTGCGGGCCTCGGCGGGGCTCACTCGCACCCTTCCCCCCCTGCCGACCTCGCTGGCCCACTCGGTGGCCGCCCGCATTGCGCGGGAGGGAACGGGGAGCGAGCTTCGGCCCACCCCGGCACCCCCGGCGCACAACCCCGCTCCCCTGCTGCTCGTCTCGGGGCTGCTCGTGGGCCTGACGCTGCTGGGGGTCACGAGCGCGTGGCCCAACCTGGCGGCGGGCGCGACCGTGCTGCAAACGCTGATCGCGCAGGTGTCGCCGCTCGCGGGGGTCGGGCTGCTGCTGCTGCTCGCCGTGAGCGCCCTGGTGATGTGGCGCCCCACCCCCGCCGTGCAGCGCTTCGGTGCGGGTGCCTTCGTGCTCGCCGCCGTGCTCACCCTGCCGCCGCTCTACCAGGCGTTCGGGCGCAGCGGCGTGACAGTCGGTCATGACGTCACGGTCCACGGCGCCGTGACCGGGAACGTGATCGCCGTCGGGGGGAACGTGACCCTCGCCCCGGACGCAAGGGTGGGAGGTGAGGTCATCACGCTGTTCGGGGATGTGCGGCGCGAGGCAGGCGCGAGCGTGGCGGGCCGGGTCAACGCCCTGCTGGGCCGCGCGCCCGGGGACTCGACGGCCCTCCAGACCGCGCCCCCCCCGGGTCTGAGCGTCGCCACCGCCACCGCCTTCCGGCCGCTGCTGGGGTGGTTGGGTGGGGCGGCCTGGAGCCGGGTGTTCCTGGTGCTCACGGGCGGGATGCTCCTGCTGCTGTTCGTGACGGGCGCGGCACCGCTCCTCGCCCGGCGGCAGCGGCACGCGCCTGTGCGGACGCTCGCGCTGGGGGTGCTGGCCCTGGCCGTGCTGATCGGCCCGGCGCTGGGGCTGGCGCTCACCGGGCTGCTGGTGCCCGCGCTCCTCGCCACGGCCTTCGCCCTGCTGCTGGTGGCGACCGGCTTGAGTGTGAGCGCCTACGACGCGGGCCGCGCCCTCGCCTTCCGCCTGCGCCTACCCCTCCCGGACGTGCTGGGCGCACTGCTGGGCCTGAGTGCCGTCGCGGCCAGCCTCGCCCTGCCGCCCCTGGCCCTCACGTTCGCGCTCGTGGGCGGCGCCTGGGGAGCGGGCACCCTCCTCCTGACCCGCTCGGAGTGGGAAAGTCGGGGAATCGTGAGATAGCTTCACTGCAAAAAAAAGCCGTGGGCCGGAGGATGAACTCTCCGGCCCACAGTCATTGGGAAGCGCTCAACCCAGGATGCGCTTGAGATGCAGGTAGATCTCATACCAGTCCTGCTTGTCGCGCGGGCGCTTGCCGCGCAGTTCGATGCGGGACAGGGTGCGGACCCAGTCGGGCGTGAGCTGGCCGCCCAGCGTGGGGTCGGCGACGAGGTCGGCGAGGCCCTTGGGGAGCGCCCCCTCGGTGGAGTCGCCGTAGAACTCGACGCCCTCCAGCAGGTCGTGAACGGTGATCGTGTAGGCGCCCGCCAGCGTCTGGAGGGTTTCCAGGCTGGGGTTGGTGCGCCCGCGTTCCAGGTCGCTGAGATAAGGAACGCTGATCCCGGCAGTCTCTGCCACGTCCTTGAGCCGCAGCCCGCGTTCGCTGCGTAGTTCGCGGAGTCTTTCGTGCAGTTTCATATTCACCTCCTCGGCTGCGGCGTCGCCTCACACGGTCCCGCTTCAAGGGCGGGGCGTGCGTGCCGCCTGGGGCTGGGCTTCTCCCTTCAGGGTTTGCCTGGAGACAGAATCCGCCACCCTTGATTGGAGTGTAACACCACCCCTCGGTACGGTCAATACAGAATAAAGCTTCGCTCTTCTTGCTCCCCATAATAGACTCTGCTACTATCGTCTCCAAAGCAGAGCTCGTCCTCGTCACGCATTTTTTCAGCGTTTCACCCCCTATTGCCCCGCAGGAGGGCCCTTCATGCGTGCATTGGATACCATCGCCGAAAGCATACGTATCGGCTACGTTCACCCCACCACGGTGCTGAACACCCTGATTGAGGCCGAGAACGAGGGCGGCCTGGGAGCAGTCCGGCGCATTGAGCGCCACCTCAGCATCGGTCTCCACGCGCTGCGCGACCGCCAGCATCCCCACAGCGCCCTGGCCCAGACCTGGCTGGGGGCGGCCCGCGCCTACCTGGTCACCCAGGTGGAGCGAAAGCAGGCCGTGTAAGCGCAACAGGAAGAGAGGGCGGAGACTGCGTTCAGCTCTCCGCCCTCTCTCTTTGTCTTTACACCTCCGCCTTCAGCCCGTAGATGCCCTCGTACTTCTCGTGCAGGTACCTCACATAGGGGTCGGCGGTGAGGGGCCGCCCGGTTGCCCGCTCGGTGAGTTCGGCGGGCAGCAGGCTGCGGCCGTGCTGGTGAACGTTCTTGACCAGCCAGGCGAGCAGGGGACCATACTCGGCGCTCTCGACGCCCGCCGCGACAGCCGGGTCCCGCCTCGCCGCCTCCAGCAGTTGGACGCTCAGCAGGTTCCCCAGGGTGTAGGTCGGGAAGTAGCCGATCAGGCCCGCCGACCAGTGGATGTCCTGCAACACGCCCCGCGCGTCGTCGGGAGGCGTCAACCCCAGGTACTCTCCCATCTTCGCGTTCCACGCCTCCGGCAGCTCGTCCACCCGCAAGCGGCCCTCCAGCAGGGCGAGTTCCAGCTCGAAGCGCAGCATGACGTGGAAGTTGTAGGTGACCTCGTCGGCCTCCACCCGGATCAGGCTGGGGTTCACGCGGTTGATGGCGCGGTAGAGGGTCTGTGGGTCCAGCCCCGCTGTAACCTCCGGCGCGACCTCGGCGAGCTGCGGGAAATACCGCTCCCAGAAGGGCCGCGAGCGGCCGAGCAAGTTCTCGAACATCCGCGACTGGCTCTCGTGGACGCCCAGGCTAGCCCCGGCGGACACAGGGGTGCGCTCCCAGCGTTCCGAGACACCGCGCTCGTACATGGCATGCCCGGTCTCGTGCCAGGTGCCGAAGAGGCAGGCGGGCCAGTAGTCCTCCACCCGGGTGGTGATCCGCAGGTCGCTGCGGCTGAAGTTGGTCTGGAAGGGGTGCGCGCTCTCGTCCTGCCGGGCGAACTCCCGCTTCAGGCCGAAGGCCTCGCCCGCCACCCGCCACGCGAAGGCCTTCTGCGCCTCACGCCCAAAGGGCCGGGTCAGCACACTGTAATCCGCCGCGTCCCCCGCCGCCACGATGCGCCGCAGCAGCGGCAGCGTGCGGTCCCGCAGGTCGGCGAACACCGGCTCCACCTGCGAGGCGCGCATTCCAGGCTCGTACTCGTCGAGCAGCGCGTCGTAGGGATGCTCCTCGTAGCCCAGCAGGTCGGCCTGCCGCCGCGCGAGGTCCAGCATCTTTTCCAGGTGGGGCGCGAAGGTGGCAAAGCGGCTGTGCCCCCGCGCGTCCAGCCAGGCGTGATGCGCCTCGTTGCGGGCGCGGGCGGCCTCCTCCACGAACTCGGTCGGGAGCCGGGTGGCTTTCGCGTGGTCGCGGCGCGTGACACGCAGGATCGAGGCTTCGGTCTCGTCCTGCCCATCGCCCGCCGCTTCCAGCAACTTGGCCGTACGCGCGTCCGTGAACAGCTCGTGCGCCAGCCCTTCCAGCGTCGCCATCTGGAGACCGCGCACCCGGGCGGCCTCCTCCGGCATCTGCGTCTCCTGGTCCCAGGACATCAGCCCGGCGGCCGCCTCCAGGTCGCTCACCTGCGCGAGGCGGCGTCTCAGTTCTTCCATGCTCATGCCCGCAGCCTAGAGCACGCGGCGGCCCCCTACGTCGTCAGGCGGAGGTAGGGACGCGGCTCACTGCCAGCGCTCCCGGCCCTCCCCCACCTCGCCCAAGAGCAACGGGCGGAGTTCGCCGATGAGGTACAGGCTGCCGCACACGACCGACCGACCACCTGCGGGCAACAGGTCGAGCGCGGCAGCGGGCGTCTCGGCGAATCGTACCGGCAGGCCCGCGAAATGCGGGGCGAGTGTGGCGGGATCAGCCGCCCGCGGACTCAGCATCGCGCGGGTAAGGATGACCTCGGATGCCACCCCCCGGAGTGCCGCCGCCACGCCCGCCACGTCCTTGTCCGCCGCCGCGCCGAACGCGACCGGGAGCCGCTCCACCCCCAGCCCCCGCAGCGCGTCCGCGAGGGCCCGGGCACCGTCCGGGTTGTGTGCTCCGTCCAGCAGCACCCGGCCCCCCCGCCAGGACAGGGCCTCCAGGCGCCCCGGCCAGCGCACGCCCGCCGCTCCTGCTCGAATCGCCCCCTCCCCCACTCCCAGGCGATAGGCGGCCACGGCGGCCAGCGCTGCGTTCCCAGCCCCATGCGCCCCCAGCAGCGGGGTGTGGAAGGTCAGGCCTGCCCCGGGCACCTGCACGCGCACGTCCCACCCGTCCCAGCCCAGGGACGCCGCATTCACCCACACCTCGCGCCCAATAGCCCACAGGTCGGCCCCCCGCGCCTCCAGAATGGGAAGGAGATCCGCCGCCACTCCCGTCACCGCGAGCTGCCCCGCGCGCAGGATGCCCGCCTTCTCCCCCGCGATGGCCTCCCGCGTGTTCCCGAGAATCTCAGTGTGGTCCAGTCCCACGTTCGTGATCACGCTCAGCACCGGGTCGAGGGCGTTCGTGGCGTCCAGCCGCCCGCCCAGCCCCACCTCCAGCACGGCGGCCCTGACACCCTGCTCCGCGAAGAGCAGGCAGCCCAGGGCCGTCACGATCTCGAAAAAGGAGGCCTCCACCACCTCGGCGTGGGGGCGCATCCGGCGCAGCGCCGCCCGCACCTCCTCCCCGCCGAGTTCCCGGCCACCCACTACGAAGCGTTCGGAGAAGCGTGTCAGGTGCGGGCTGGTGAAGAGGCCCGTCTGCTCTCCCCCAGCCCCCAGCATGGCCGCCAGGGTCGCCGCCGTGCTGCCCTTGCCGTTCGTGCCCCCGACGAGTACCGACCGGAAGGCCGCCTGTGGGTCCCCCAGGCGCGCGAGGAGCGCCCGCACCCGCGAGAGGCCTGGATGTACCCCGAAGCGTTGCCGGGCGAAGAGCCAGTCCAGATCGTCCACAGCCGTCATGGGGGAAGGATAGGGGCGCGGAAGGCGGCAGGGAAAAGGGCAGGGGGCCGGGAACGCTGCCCCGCCCCCTGCCCCCCCAACGCCCTCAGGCCTCCGGCGCGAAGTACGCCTCCAGCGCGGGCACAATCTGCTTCTTGCGGCTGATGCGGTGGCCCAGGTCCGCGCGCCCATCCGCGACCTCCACACCGAAGGTCTCGCGCAGCACCTTCTCCTCAGTCGCTGACAGGACCAGGGTTACGTTCGTCTCGTTCAAAATATCCACGACCGAGAGCAGGACGCCGTTCAGCCCCTCCTCCGCCCGCACCCGGTCCATCGCGGCGAGGAGCTCCGCCTGACGGCCCAGCACATAGGCGGGGTTGGTCGTTTCGATTACCCCGAGGCCCCAGCGCTGAGCGGGATCACCGAAGGGGAACACCTTGTAATCCATCTTCAGGAGCGTCTCTGCGGGGGTGTCCCCCAGGTCGCTCTTGGCCGCGAACATGGCGAGGGCGTACGCTTCCACGTCCTCCACCCCGGCGATAGGGGCCAGGAATGCCACTGCCTTGCGGTCGCCCTCGGTGGTCGTCGGGCTGCGGAAGTGCAAGGTGTCACTCAGGATTGCGCTCAGCATCAGCCGGGCGTCCAGCCGCTCCACGGGCAGGTTCGCCTCGCGGTGCAACCTCAGCAGAATGGTCGCCGTGCAGCCCACCGGCTCGAAGCGCAGGTACGCGGGCTGGGAGGTCGTCAGGTCCCCCAGCTTATGGTGGTCGACCACATGGGTGACCGTCATGTCGGAAAGATTGGGCACCGACTGAGCACTTTCGTTGTGGTCCACGAGTGCCACGGCCGTGCCAGCTGGAAGTTCCGGGAGGAGTTCCGGCGCCTCCACTCCTGCCTCCCGAAGCACGAAGGGCGTCTCGAAATTCAACTCGCCCAGACGGTAGGCCTGCGCGGCCACCCCCTGCCGAGTCAGCAAGCGCGCGTACACGAGGGCCGAAGTGATGGCGTCGGTGTCGGGATTGGTGTGTCCAAAAACGGGCAACATGGGGGAATTCTAATGGGCAAACGAAAAAGAGGCCCCGCAGGGCCCCTTTAAGGAGAGAAGGTTTAGAAGTTGAAGGTGTAGTTGACGCGGAAGCCCTGACCCACGTTGGTCCGGCCAGCTGCGCCAGGAGCAACATTGAGGTTGGTGTAGCGGAAGATGCCGTAGTTGGCCGCCAGACCGTTCCAACCAACCTGAGCGTAGAGGCCATTCACCAGGCCGTTCTGACCACCGCGACCGCTGTAGACCCGGTCGTCGCTGGCACTGAAGGCCACGTCGTCCGCACCCACCGTGGTACCCGCCACATTGAAGCCCTGGTAGTACGAGTAGCCGACCTTGGCGGTCGCGCCGGGCGCCAGGAACTGGTTCAGGCTGATGCCGACCTGGCCGAGCAGCTCGGTAGTGGTCGCGTTGTTCACGGCCACCCCCGTGCCCCCATTGCTGATGCGGTTGACGACGTTAGCGTAGGCGCTGGGCTGGAGCGGGATGGCCGTCAGCGGAGCGGTGCTGAGCTTCACGCCGTACTTGAGGGTGTTGCCCAGGGTCGCCTGGTCACCGGTGGAGAGGCTGCCCGGGTTCGAGCTGGTCCGCAGGTGGTAGCGCACCAGGGGCGCAATGGTCACACCCGCCAGGGTGCCCGAGTAGTTGGCGTAGGCCTGGAAGTCGTTGGAGCGGCTGCCGTAGTAGTAGCCGTCCTGGACCGTGAAGTTGAGGTTCGGAACGAGCGCGTTGGTCGCCGTGCCGTCATGACGCAGTCGGGCACCCACGGTGCTGGTGTAGGCATAGGGCACATCTGCGATCCCCATGCCGGGGTCGGCGTAGTCGTTGTTGCGCTTGTCGTCGACGCTGAACGCGTTGTTGAGCGTCCCGCCCGTCGTCACGCGGTTGAAGAAACCAACCAGTTCCAGCGCGCCGAGCTTGGCGCCCGCCTTCACGCCGAAAGCAACGGTACGGGGGGCGTTAGCGTTGTAAGGAACGTAAGTGTCGCCGTAAGCGCCGAGCGCGATGGGGCCGAGGGCCGTACCCGCCGCCGCACCGAAGCCCGTCTGGTCGGCGTCGTAGGGCCGGGTGTTGTTGATGGACAGCGCTGCGTTGCCGACCGCGATGTTGGTCGGGGCGTCATTGTTCGCAGCGAAGTCAGGGTCAACCGTGCGGAAGTTGACGCCGAACCGGGCCACGCCGAGGTCGGCGCGGGCTTCGGTGTAGAACGCCTTGTCGCCGTTGTTGACAGCGTTCTGGAAGTTACCACCAAGGATGCTGTTGGACGTCCCATTGGTGCTGTTGGGGATGCTGATGACACCCTCACCCTTGACGTTCACGATGCCGAGCTGGACGTTGTAGTCCACACCGAAGCCGGTACGGCTGGTCTCAGTCTGGGCGTACGACACGCCGACGGTGCTGTTCGTGTTCGGCTTCACGACGACGCGGGCACCGTAGTAGTAGGTGTTAGGCACAGCGGTCGTGCCGCGCAGCGCGGGGCTGGTGGTCTGCCCGCCGACCACGGTGACCGTGGGGTTGAGGGGGTGAACCGGGCTGAAGGTGGCGACGAAGCCGGGACCCGCCACACCATCGCTGTTGCTGAACAGGTAGTCGCTGAACTTGAAGGCGTTGCTGGCCTCGGTGTACTTCACGCTGAAGGCGCCGCCCGCGACCGTGCCGTTTGCGGAGGCATCGGTCAGGGTGATGGCGCGCCGAATCGTAGTGGAGTTGTACTCCTGGACAGGTGCCGTGCTGAAGTTGATCGCCGCGCTGTTGACGATAACCGAGCCGTTGGCCGTCGTCAGGTTGCTGGCCCGCACCCCGAAGGTCAGACCAAGGCTCCGGTTGAAGTTCTGGCTGGTGTCGACGACCGTCACGTCAGCGCCAGCGCTGAGGTCACTGAACACGCCCGCCGCAAAGGTGCCGTTGGTGAGGCGGTCCACATCGAAGTTGGTGGTACCCGAGGTCAGACCAATGCGGCCGATGCGGGGAGAGAGGCCACCGGTCACGCTGAACTTGGGCGCGTTCTCCAACGCGGTCACGCGGGTCTCGACGGTGCCCACGCGGCCAGCCAGGTTGTCGAAGTCCGACCGCTGGACGAAGTCGGCCTGGGCGCTCTCGACGGCGCTCACGCGGTCCTGAAGGTTCAGGATGTCCTGGTTCAGCAGGACGGTGAGGTCGTTCAGAGCGGCGATCTGGCTGGCGTTATCGTCGACATCGGCGCGCAGGGCGTCGTAGTCGTCGGCGCGGGCAGTCAGCTCGGCGATCTGGGTTTGGAGGCCAGCGATGGCGGCGGCATCACCGTTGGCGGCGGCGAGTTCCTCGACGCGCGCTTCCAGGCGGGAGAAGTCGTCACGGCTGACGGCGTTCTCCTCCAGGTCGCTGACGCGCACACCCAGAGCGGTCAGGTCGGCAGCGAGTTCCTGGATGGCGTTCTGGAGAGCCGTCAGGTCGTCGGCGTTCAGCGACCCCTGGGGCACGTCACCCGTGCGAATCTGGTCGAGGAGGCGCGCGATGATCACGGCGGCCTCGTAACGGGTCAGGTTCTGCGTGCCGCGGTAGGTGCCGTCCGGGTAGCCGAGGATGATGCCGCGGCTGACCAAGCGGTCGATGGCGTCCTTGGCCCAGTGACCGGCGGGAACGTCGGTCAGCGTGGGCACCTGGGGTGCCGCCGCCGGGGCCGGAGTCGTGGTCGCCGGGGTGGCCGGAGTCGCCGTCTGGGCGGCAGCGGCGCCGAAGGCCAGCGCGGCGGTGAGAACGAACAGACTCTTCTTCATAAAACCCCCAAAACGTCGCGCGCAAGGAACACTTCCGGTCCTGAAGTAGACGGTGGGGCGAGTTGCCGAGTTTCCTCTCCCGGAGCAGTTCACCTTCCGCGTTCTTCCGCGCAACCTGACCCCCGCCGCCTATGGCCTTGGAATGTCAGATCAGGGGGATGATACAAGTGTGAAGAACGATGGGTCAACCCTGAGACGGAGATAAGATCGCCTTTTCAGGCCGCTTGGCCTAATATGTGAGCAAAAAGTGAAGAGGCCCGCCTCTGGATTCGCGCACCTGGAGACGTCCCTTTCCAGAGGCTATTAGAAGGAGAGGCCTTCTGGAACAACTGGGGCTTCCTCTACGAATGGACGTTTTAGCTCCTGGCCGCTTCTCATTTTGGAGACATCTCTCAACTAAAAGGACCCCGTACCAAATGTTCCGGCCAGACATGTCCTCTTACCGATTGTCCCCTGAGGGGTAAGGAATTAGACCTCCTGCGAAAGTCGACAGCTAAGCTGGGCGGGTGGGCCACGAGCGACTGGAGCGGGCGCTGAAGATGAACCGCCAGCAGTTCAAGCGACGGACCGGGGTGTACCCTGAAACCTTCGCCGAGATGGAAGCGGTGCTCACGCAGCGTGAAGAGCAGAAGAAGAAACGGGGTCGGCCAGCGGGCCTGAGGGTAGCGGAGCAACTGCTGCTGACCCTGGAGTTTTGGCGGGAATACCGAACCTACGCGCATCTGGGGGATGACTGGGGCGTCCATGAAACCACCGTGCAGCGCACGGTGGAACGCGTCGAGGCCGCCCTGATCGCCAGTGAGCTGTTCAGACTGCCCGGGAAGAAAGCCCTGGGGAACAGCGGGACGGTCTACAGCATCATCGCGGTGGATGCCTCGGAAGTGCCCTGCGAACGGCCCAAAAAACCCAGCGCCGCTGGTACAGCGGCAAGACAAAGCGCCACACCCTGAAGCTGCAACTCCTGGTCAACGTGGCGACGCACAGGATCCTGTGCGTCGCTTCCACCGTTGGCTCGATGCACGACTTGACGCTCTTTCGCCGCTCCAAGGTGCAGCTGCCCGTGGAGACGGCCCTGATCGGTGATGCCGGGTACCAGGGCCTCTGGAAGGAACACCCTCACGCGCTCACAC
>NZ_KB906407.1 GCF_000381345.1 Deinococcus apachensis DSM 19763
CGAGGTGGGTTTCCCCATTCGGACACCCCCGAGTCAATGCCGCTCTCCGGCTCGTCGGGGCTTTTCGCAGGTAAGCGCGTCCTTCTTCGGCTCCAGTGCCTGGGCATCCACCGTGGACCCTTGCTATCTTGACCCTTCCTTCAACCCCTCCTCTACAGGAGGGTATTGTTACGCGTTTCTCGCACGTCCTTCGCTTGTCATGCTGCTCGCCTCAACCGAGGCTCAGAAAAGATACAGGCCACTCGCCAGGCTGTCAACCCCCTATTCGACGTCTCAGGTCTGAGATGGCCCGGCGCCCGTGCTACGCTCGGCCAATGCGGGTCAATGTGGTGTTTTTTGCCCGGCTGAGGCGCGAATCCGGTCTGGAGACGGCAACACTGGAGACGCCCGAAGGCGCGACGGTGCGGGAGTTGGCGGCTGAGGTCGAGCAGACCTACGGCCTGAACCTGCGTGGCTGTATGGTGGCTGTCAACGAGGCGTATGCCACGCCCGACCATGTGCTTGAACCGGGCGATGAAGTAGCTTTCCTGCCTCCAGTTGCTGGTGGTGCGGACGAAGACGTGCGCTGCGAGGTGGTGGGCACTCCTCTTCTGTTAGCCGAGGCAGACGCTTTCCTGGTCCGTCCCGAACACGGTGCCCAAGCCTATTTCGTGGGTACCGTGCGCTCGCCGAACAAGGGCAAACAGGTCGAGTACATCGAGTACGAGGGGTACGCGCCGATGGCCGGAAAGGTGATGCGAGATGCGGCGGCGCGGGCCCGTGCCCGATACGGCACCCTGCGGGTGGTCGTGCAGCACCGGATTGGCCGCCTCCTGCCCGGTGAGGCGAGCATCCTGATCGGGGTGGCGAGCCCTCACCGCCGCGCTGCGCTCGAGGCATGCGACTTTCTGATCGAACACCTCAAGGTACATCTGCCTATCTGGAAGCACGAGGCCGACGAGGACGGACAGCACTGGGTCGAGGGGCAGACGGGGAACCCTACGCTTTAGAGCATTGAGCTTCCAGCGAAGGCAGAAAGCAGAAGGCCAAGCACAAGTGCCTTCTGCCTTTGACCTTCTGCACCCCTGAGCACCTAAATCGACTGGACCAAAGAAGTGTTTTCACCCCGAGCAACGAGAAGGGTCCACACCTTGCGCCCGGGATGCTTCGCCTTGCTCAGGCGTGGGTGAATTTTTCTCCCAGAAGCGGTAGGCGCAAACGAGCTGGCCCAGCTCCCAGCCCTTCCAGATATCAGGACGGCTGGGAGTTCTCCCGAGCATAGGCCTCGAAGTGGCGGTAGTAACGGCTCGCCAGCAGGGCCATCAGGCCCACGACCAGCACCAGGACAAGCAGGTGAGGCCAGCTCGCCCCCCCCGTCAGCAGCCCGTTGAAGGCAAAGTGCAGGGCGATGCTGAGCAGCAGGGCCCGGGAGCGCCACCACCGCCCCCCGCGCAGATGCCGTCCTCCCAGCGCGTAGCCCTGGGGAGCACTGAACAGGGCGTGGGCCAGGGTGGTCAGCAGTGCGTGCCAGGTCGCCGCGTGCGCGCCGAAGCCCAGCGTGTATGTCACGTTCTCCAGCAGCGCGAAGCCCAGCGCGGCGGTCACGGCGTAGACCAGGCCGTCCATCGGCTCGTCGAAGGCGTGCTCGGTGGCAGCGGTACTGGCCGCCAGGAGTTTGCTGCTTTCCTCGACCACGGCGGACAGCAGCATGACCAGCAGGGGAAAGCTCAGGCGCTCGAAACTGCCCTCAAAGGCCGCCGAGACCGCCCAGGCAACCATGCCCCAGCCAAAGGTGCGGGCGAGCAGCCAAGGCGGTTCGGGATGACGGTCTCGGCGCACGAAGAACCAGAGCCACCCAAACGTCAGCAGCACCGACGCGATCAGGGAGAGGGCCAGCGGCACGGGGGCTCAGGCGCGGGCGAGTCGGCCCGCGAGGGCGGCCTGCATGGGCTGCTGCGCCAGGTGGGTCAGGGCGAGGGCGAGGGCGTCGGCGGCGTGGTTGTTAAAGACCTCGCGCAGCCCCAGGCTGGCCTTGACCATGTAGATCACCTGCTCCTTGTCCGCCCGGCCCGTGCCGACCAGCGCGCGCTTGACCTGCATCGGGCCATAGGCGTGAATCGGTACGCCCGCTTGGGCACAGGCCAGTTGCACCACCCCGAAGGCCTGCCCGACCTTGAAGGCCACGTCCGCCTGCCTCCGCAGAATCTGGTCCTCGATGGCCACGGCCTCCGGCTGATACTCCGCGAGTAGCCGCGCCACCTCCGAGTGAATGTACTGGAGGCGGCGCGGCATCACCCAGGCACTCTCGGTAACCAGGCAGACATGGTGCAGGTGACGGGCCTTGCGGGCATCCCCCTCGATCAGGCCCAGGCCGAGGTTCGCCAGGCCGGGGTCCACGCCGAGTACGATCATGACCGCAGGATAAGGCACAAACACAAAGACGCGGGGCAGAAAGCCTTTCCCCCGGCCCGCTGCCCCGCGTCCTCTGTGTTTTTACAACCGGCTCTTGGGGTCGAAGGCGTCGCGCAGCCCGTCCCCCAGGAAGTTGAAGGCCAGCACGGTGATCAGGATCGCCAGGCCGGGGTACAGCGGAATCCAGGGGTACTGGAGCACGACCTCCTGGGCATTGCTGAGCATGTTGCCCCAGGTGGAGACGGGCGGCTGGATGCCGAAGCCCAGAAAGGACAGCGCCGCCTCACTGAGGATCGCGCTGCCGACGTCCAGCGTAGCCTGCACGATGATGATGGCGAACAGGTTGGGCACCAGATGCCGCCACATGATGCGGTTGTTGCTGGCCCCCAGCGCGCGGGCGGCGTCCACGTACTCCAGGTTCTTCATTCGCAGCACCTCGCCGCGCACCAGGCGGGCAGTGCCCATCCAGCCGAACACGGAGAAGATCGTGATGATGATGAAAACGCTGGCGGTCGCCCCCAGGCTGTCACGCAGGTTGGCGATGAAGGGGGCGTCCGTGCTGATGAACAGGCCGCTGATCACGAGCAGCAGGGGCAGGGTCGGCAGGCTCAGCATGAACTCGATAAAGCGGCTGATCGCCGTGTCGGTCCGCCCGCCAAAAAACCCGGCGAGCAGGCCCATCAGGGTGCCGATCAGGATGCTGATGATGGCGACCGAGAAGCCCACCATCAGGCTGACGCGGCTGCCGTAGATGATGCGGGAGAGCAGGTCGCGGCCCAGGTCGTCCTGCCCCAGCAGGTGCTGGGCGTTGGGCGGCGCGTAGATGCCCGCCAGGTCCTGCGTGTTGGGGTCGTAGGGCGCCAGCAGGGAGGCAAAAATCGCTATCAGGATGAGCAGGATGATCACGGCTAGGCTGATCATCGCGGCCTTGTGCCTACGGAGGCGCCGCAGGGCGATCTGGAGGGTCGAGCGGCTCTTGACGGGGCTGGCCGCAGTCGGCGTGGCAGTCGTAGTCATGGCAGGGACCTCAGGAGTAGCGGATGCGGGGATCGACGACCGCATAGGCGAGGTCGGTGACGAGCTGGAACACGACCGTTAGGACAGACAGCAGCATCAGCGAGACCATCACGACGTTGAAGTCCTTGCTGACCAGGGCATCGAGGATGGCCTTGCCCATGCCGGGCCAGGAGAACACGGTCTCGGTGATCACGGCCCCGCCGAACAAGCCGGGAATCGAGAGGCCCATGATGGTCAGGATCGGCACGAGCGCATTCCGCAGGGCGTGCTTGTACAGCACCCGTCGAGAGGGCAGACCTTTGGCGCGGGCCGTGCGGATGAAGTCCTGAGTCATCACTTCCAGCATGGAGGCGCGCATGAAGCGGGTCGTCACCGCCACCTCGCGCAGCATCAGGATCATGAGCGGCAGGGCCAGGTACCGCAGCTTGTCGAGCGCGACTGCCCACCAGCCTGCCTCGGGGGGCACGTCGCCGCCGAGCCCGCCGGGAGGCAGGGAGATCACGCCGCCCGTCGCGTTGGGCAGGAAGATCGCAAAGAAGTACAGCGCCATCGCCCCCACCCAGAACACCGGCGCACTGAAGGCCACGAAGGAGAGGAAGGTCAGCACGTAGTCGGGCAGCGAGTATTGCCGGATCGCCGAGTAGATACCCAGCGGCACGGCGATGAGGGTGCTGAGGATCAGCGCGGGCACCGTGAGCAGCAGCGTGTTGGGCATCCGCTGCTGGAAGATGAACTGCACGGCCGGAATGTTGAAGTCCCGCGAGAAGCCCAGATCACCCTGCAACGCCTGCCTCAACCAGAACAGGTAACGGGTCCACCAGGGCTGGTCCAGGCCGTAGGCGGCCTTGAGCCGGGCGATGTCCTCCGGGGTGATGCGGGGGTTGCCGAAGGTGAGCTGGTCTACCGGGTCACCGGGCTGCAAGGAGGTCAGCAGGTAGATCACGAGGCTGATCACCAGCAGCAGCGGGATCATCTGCAAGACGCGCCGAAAAGCGTAGGTCGCCATACCTGAAATCCTCTCAAAAGCGGCGGGGAGCAAAACAAGGTGGGAGGAAGCGTTTCGGCTTCCCCCCACTGGGCTGGTCGGCGGAGCGAGCGTCTCTTGCTCCGCAGCCACGCCCCTTACTTCTGCTTGTTGACCTCGACCGCGCCGCGGCTGGCCCAGCCGATGCGGTAGGCATCCCAGCTCGGGTACAGGCTGTAGGCGCTGAAGGTGTAGTTCACCAGGCCGGGCACCTTGGTGTAGGGGTTGGCGCGGAAGTACAGCGGGAGCGAGGGGACCTCATTGCTCCAAAGCGTCTGCATCCGGTCCATCAGCTTGATGCGGTCGGCCAGGTTGAACTCGGTCAGCGCCTGCTTATGCAGCCTGTTGTACTCGGCGTTGTTCCAGCCCGAGTAGTTCTGGCCCGAGTAGCCGTTGGCGGCGGTGGGAATACCGTCAGCCTTGAACAGGTCACCCTGCTCGAAGATGGGGTTGGCGGTCCAGGCATACATCGCCAGGTCCCACTTGCCCTCCTGGCCCTTGCTCAGGAAGTCGGGGCCGAAGAACACGCTGGCCGGGTAGTTCTGGATGTTGACCTGCACGCCGACCTGCTTCCACTGGTTTTGCAGGATCTGCTGCACGCGCTCGCGGGTGGTGTTTCCAGCAGTCGTGCCGAAGCTCAGGATCAGCTTCTTGCCGCCCTTTTCCAGGATGCCGTCGCTGCCGGGCTTCCAGCCGAGCTGCGTGAAGAGCTGCTTGGCCTGCGCGACGTTCAGGTTGTAGTCGCGGACATTCTCGTTGTAGACCCTGCTCAGCGGGTTGACGAAGTTGTTCGACACCGGCTGCCTGCCCTGGAAGAGCGCCTTGACCAGCGCGTCGCGGTCGATGCTCAGCAGCAGCGCCTGGCGCATGCGGGGATCGTCGAGGTCGAGGTCCTTAGCCTTGGGGCTGCGGGTGTTCACGTCGATGTGTTCCCACACCGCGCCGGGGACGAAGTACACGTTGAACTTGTTGCGGGCACTGCGCTGGAGGTCGAGCGCCTGGTCGAAGGTCAGGCCGACAGAGCTGACCGCGTCAATCTGCCCGGACAGCACGTTCACCTTCAGGGTGTTCGTGTTGGGGATGAAGCGGTACGTGACCGTCTGGACGTACTTGTCCTCGCCGCCCTGGGGCTTGCGCCAGTAGTTGGGGTTGCGGGTCATCGAGAGGCTGTTGCCGGGGCGCCAGCTCGTGGGGCGGAAGGGACCGCTGACGACCTTGGGCAGGTTGCGCGAGGTGGTGAACTGCCCGATGAACTTCGTCCACTGCTCGTTGACGGCCTTGGCGTCCTTCTGGTTCTTGGTGGCCGCGTCGAAGGCGTTCCAGGCCGCGTTCATGATATGAGCGGGGGCCGCAGAAGGGCTGACCTGATCGGCGAACAGGTAGGGCGGGTCGTAGGTGATGGTAAAGGTGTCCTTGTCCGCCACCGTGATCTTGGCATTCTCCCAGGGATCGCGGTCAGGCACCGGCACCCGCTCGTCGTTCTGCACCTTCAGCCAGAACTGGAAGTCGGCGGGGGTGATGGCCCGGCCGTCACTCCACTTGGCGTCCGGACGGATGGTGTAGGTCACGCTGTTGCGGACCACGTCGCCCGCCGCGTTCTTCACCACTTTGTAGCCACCATTTGCCAGCGTGGGAACCGTCGCGGCGATCTCGGGGTAGAGGTCTCCCTCGTTATCGATGCCGATGAGCGCCGCGGCCATGTAGTTGTTGACCTCGGTGCTGATGGCGAGGTTGTTCGTCGCCCAGTAGTCAAGGACGTTCGGCGGCTCCTGCGAGGTGCCCACCACGAGGCTGTTGTTAGCCGGGCCTGCCAGGGCCGTACCGAGAAGGAATGCCGACAGGGACAGAATCTTCTTCATGAGTCCTCCGGTGCAGATGGGCCATTTGGCCTAGGTTAAACAGTGAGCGCAGTATAAAGGTCGGAACCAGACCGTCTATACAAAATCTCACGTTTGAAGCATCAGATGCGCATGCTTTTCTGAATTGACTTAATCTCTGGCAGTTGGGCGGCGCGAGCCTACGAGGACGGAGCCTCCGGCAAGGTGAGGAATGAAAAATCCCCCAGTGGGCTCACCAGGGGATGAAGGCGGGAGGAAGCTCAGTGGCTGCCGCAACCGCTGCTGCCCTGCCCATCCGGGGACTGACCACCGTCGGTCCGGAAGGAGTGGCCGCAGCCGCAAGAGCTGGTGGCGTTGGGGTTATGCACGGTGAAGCCGCCGCCCATCATGTTCTCGACGAAGTCCACCTCACTGCCGCGCAGCAGGGGCAGGCTCATGCGGTCCACCAGCAGCTTCACGCCGCGGTCGAAGACGATGGTGTCGCCCTCCAGTTCACGGTCGTCGATCGCCATGCCGTACTGATAGCCGCTGCACCCGCCACTCTTGATGAACACGCGCACGCCCGCATTTTCCTTCCCGCTCTGGGTGAGGATGGCGAGGGCCTTTTGCGCGCCGAATTCGCTGATGCTGATGTCGTGGGCGGGGGCGCCGCCGCTGGTCTCGGGGGTGAGGGTCGCCGTCATGCGTGAAGCGTAACACCATTGGAGAAAGAAAAAAGTGCCACGCCAGCAAAGTTCATCTCGCCAGACGCTCACACTGGGGGCCGGGCGTGGTTACTCAAGCTTACATTCCTTGAGTGCTGTCATGTTAGGATTGGGCCATGACGAATCCCTACGCCGAGTGGTTCGAGCAGCTCCGCGCGGAGTATGGCGAGCAGCTTGGGGCCATGCCGCTCCCGGAAGGCCTCCCCGAACACCTGCACATGCTTGTCCAGACGCGCGACGAGGAAGCCATTCAGTTCATGATCAAGCTCGCGTGGCAGTTCGGTGCCCAGGTGGGCTACGCGGCGGGCGCCAAGCAGGGAGAGGTGGTTAGCCCCTCCTCCCGCCCCGGGCGCGTCCAGGCCTGAGGCCACCCGCTCTCCGAACAACCTATCGTCCCCGGCACCTTGACCCCAGGTCGAGCAGGCCGGGGACGCGCCTTTTCCCCGTGAGCTTCTCGTCCCTCAGGCGAACTCTCAATGAACCTCGGCGAAAGTGGGCGATGAGGGGATGCAGAGGATACAAGGCCAAAGGCAAAAGCCCTCGTGACTGGTCTTCGGCCTTCCGGGGCTTTTGCAGCAGGGCTAGTGACCCGGCACGCGCGGCGCTGCCCAGCAGCCGAGCTCCTCCTCGCCGCAGACCAGGCCGAGCGCAGCGAGTTCCAGGAGGGCCGTCCGCGCGAAGTCCCGCAGGGTTTCAGGGTCGGCATTCTCCACGTTCAAAGCGTCGAGAGCCAGGTTCCGGGCCTTGTGGGCCAGATGCAGCGCGAGGGAGTCTTGCACGGGCACAGCATAGGAAAAGCCCCGGCGCGTGACCGGGGCTTCGAGCAGTGAGCGGGAGGTGAGGTTCAGTCGTCGGCAGCCTGGAAGGCGGCGCGGTCGCGGGCGTCGGACTCTCGCAGGGAGCGGATGCCGCGCACGATAGCCTGCACGGCGAAGTAGCTCAGGGCGGGGATCAGGAACGTGGCGATCCAGAGCACCGCGTTGGCATTGGTGTTGGAGAGGATGCCCGCGCTGATCAGTTCGGGCTTGTATCCTGCCACCGACCACACGATCAACAGCGCCATAAAGGCTACGCCCGCTCCCAGCCTTACCGGGTAGTTGGTGGGGTTTTCCGCGTAGTACAGGTTGTCGCGGCTGCGGTCGAGCATGGGAACGGCAAACATGGCAAGTATGGCGAGCGTGGGCACCACGATGGCACCGACGAACTCGGAGTTGATCACGCCGCCGAGAATCTCGATCTCGAAGCTGGGGATGATTGCCAGCACGCCGAAGACCCACAGCAGGTACCAGTCGGGCTTGATGTTGTTGATCGGCGTGGTGCTGGGCGGCCCGAAGAACTCGACCGGGTGGACCGGGATAAAGGCGCTGAACAGCACGATGATGCCCGCGAAGACCAGCGTCAGCGCCAGCATGATGGGAGTCTGCTGAGTCATCAGCGGCACGCCCACGATCTTCTTGTAGGCGATGCGCTTGGCGTACTGCGGCTGGGTATGCTTCTGCTTGATCATGATCAGCATGTGCGCGGCCGTCAGCGCCAGCAGGATGCCGGGCAGCAGCATGATGTGGTAGCCGTACACGCGCGGAATCAGGCCGTCACCGGGGAACTTGCCCGCGAACGCCGCCTGCGAGACCCACTCGCCCACCCAGGGGAGCGAGGCCGCGATGGAGTAGATCACCTTGAGGGTGTTGTAGGCGTAGTTGTCGTAGGGCAGCGCGTAGCCCGTCACAGCGGTGAACGCGGTGAAGATCAGCAGCAGCATGCCGACCCACCAGTTGATCTCACGCGGCTTCTTGAAGGCGCCCGTGAAGTAGACGCGCATCATGTGAATCACCGCCGCGGCGACCATGATGTTCGCCGTCCAGTGGTGAATTCGGCGCAGCATGTCCCCGAAGGGCATGGCGTTGATCTTCAGCGCCGAGTGGTACGCCGCCGGAATCAGGTTCGGCTTGTCGGCGCTGCCCGGATCGAAGGAGTTCACCACCAGCGAGTTGCTCGGCTCGTAGGAGAGCGCAAGCAGGATGCCCGTGAGGATCAGGATGATCAGGCTGAAGAGCGTGATCTCTCCCAGGAAGAAGGAGTGGTGAACCGGAAAGGCCTTCCGCAGGAACTTGTCGTTCAGGCGTGAAATGTGCAGACGTTCATCAAGCCACTGGTTCATGTGCGGGCTGCCTCCACTTCCTTCTTGATGCTCTCCCACTCGGCTTCGGTGGCGTACGGGTACGGGTACGTGAGGAAGAAACCCGTCACCACCAGATTGTCACCTTCCAGCTTGATCGGCAACTGGGCCAGCGCACGCGGAGGCGGCCCACCAACCACGATGCAGCCCCGCTTGGGGTCGTACTGCCCGGAGTGGCAAGGGCACTTCATCTCCCCGGCGTTGATGTCGCTGTCCCCGACCGAGCAGCCCGCGTGCGTGCAGATATCGCTGTACGCGACCGTCTCGCCGTCGATGGTGGCGTCGAGATTGGTCGGCGCCACGATCTGGCCTTTCGGGAAGCGGTAGAGCGCCAGGATGTTGTTGGGGTCACCCTTGCGGATGACGGGCTCGCCGTTCTCGTCCTTGCCCTGCGGCCAGGCACGCACGAGCTGCGTTCCCAGGTCGGCGATGCGGATGGGCTGCCCCTCCTTGCTCTCCTGGGCATGCACGAGGATGTCTCCCGCCTGGGGCGGCATCTTGTTGGCGGTGAGGCGGAAGATGGGGTTGGCGGCGCCGAGCGTGCTCAGTAGGCTCACGCCCCCCACCGCCGCGGTCGTGCCCATCGCCACGTTGATGAACTTGCGGCGGGTGATTTCGGGGTCCTGTCTCTTGTAGCGGGTCATCGTTCAAAACCTCCGTGAATTCCTGGGTCGGCGTGGGGCGGTCACCAGGGGAACTCGCCGCTCGCGTCCTCGACGAGTACCTCGCCGTCCATGAAGAACTTCTTGTACAGGCCGACAGCGACCGCCAGGGTCAGCAGGATCATCGCGGCGTAGAAGCCCTCCATCGCCACGTTGGGCATCTCCTTGTTGGCCCAGGCCGCGTAGTCGGCGACCATCTGGCGCACGAACAGCACGCTGAACAGCAGGCTCAGCCCCAGCGTGACCACCATCGCGGTCGTGGCAATCGGAGTAGCGCGCACCTTGTGGATGCCGGGGTGCAGCTCCACGCCCTCGGCCCAGACGCTGTACAGACCGATCAGGCCGTAGGTCAGCAGCACCATGATGAAGGTCGCCAGGAAGATCTCCGGCAGCTTGATGTCCTCGGGCACGAAGCGCGAGCGGTTTTTCAGGACCGCCGGGTCCACCTTCGTCTGCGCGGCGGCGACCAGCGCGGGGGTCAGGGGTTCCTCAATGTTGTTGCCAAAGGAATGCAGCACGTAGTTGGCGACGGCGTAGACTTCCTCTTCCTTGAGCTGCGTGAAGGCGGGCATCTGCCCCTTGCCCTTGGTGATGATGGTGTGGACATACACCGGGTCCTTGACGATCTTCTCGTCCCCGGCGAGCCTGGCACCCGCACCGCCCTGACCTTCCGCACCGTGACAGCCAATACACCCGGCGGTCGTGTACACCTGCTTGCCCAGGGTCGGCCACTCCTGGCTGATCCTGGCGCTTACCGCGGGGTCCACCGCGACGGGCTCGGGTGCCGTCTCCTTGTTGAACAGGAACAGCAGGATAATCCACATAATGGCCGCGCACACGATGGCGACCCAGGGCATGACAGCGTCGTTTCTCTCCACGTTCCTTTACTCCTCGCGCTTGAAGTGCCCGCTGGGGCGGCCGGATGCGGCCCAGCATAGCACGCTCCCAAAGCCGCCCCTGGCCGTGCTGTACAGCAAAAAACCCCGGACTTCCGCACCGTCACTATGCGCCTGACCGAGCGGTTAAATGTCCCCCGCCACGACGGCTCCCAGGGCCGCCAGCAGGGGCCAGAGCACCCGCGCGAGCAGGGTCACGTCCCGGTTCTCGGGATGCTCACGGGGGTCGAGCCCCCCCTCGGAGAGCAGGGCGACCACGAGCGGACGGGGGGTGAACAGCACGCCCACGTCATGATGGACGCCGAGCAGTTCCCCGCTCTTGCTGGCGACGCGGTAGAGGAGTTCGCCATCCGTGCCTCGGGGAACGTGGCGCCCCAGGATGTCCCGGAGTTGCTGGCGCGACAGGATGGAGAGGGCCAAGGCGGTGTGGACAGGGTCCAGCAGGTCCCCCCGCGCGAGCTTTCCCAGCACGTTCACCTGGTCCCATGCCGCTGTGCGGTTGCGCTCGCCCCGGCGCTGGGCCTCGTTCTGCCGCTCGTGGGACAGCTGGAGTTTGCCGACCAGTCGCGTGCTCCCCAGCCCCAGGCCGTCCAGCCACCCATTGACGCACTCCACCCCCAGCCGGTCAATCACGAGGTTGGTGGCCGTGTTGTCGCTCACCACGATCATCAGCGTGAGCAGGTCCTCCCAGGTGGGGGTCAGCCCGGGGCCGAACTCGTGCAGGATGCCCGAGCCACCCGCCCGGTCCTCCTCCCGCACCGTCACCCGCTCCCGCAGGTCGAGGCGGCCCGATTGCGCCTCGTGAAGTGCCCGCACCAGCAGGGGCACCTTGATCGTGCTCGCCGCCGGGAAGATCCGTTCGGGATTCAGGGCGTACAGCTCCCGACCCGCGAGGTCCGTGATGAGGACGCCCACCTCTCCCGCGTAACCGTGGGCGCGCAGTTCGGCCGCTAGATCAAAAGGAGAATTCACTCGGGCAAGTCTAGGGCCGCCAGAGCCGCGAAGGGATGGGCTGAACCCACCGGGCGCAGGGTGCAGAAGGGCAGGTTACCCTCTGGCTCGACCCGGTGCGGGCAGGCCGGGCACTCGGGAAAGGCCTGCTCGGTGTAGGCGAGGTCGGCTTCGGTGGAGACCAGGGTCCACTCCCGCGCGCACCCCGCCCGGAACGTGACGGGGAAGGCGGCGTTCGACTGGGTGGATCGGGAACGGGACTTGGACACGGAAGGGCGGGCCACGTCTCCCCTATTCCAGATTGGCGATGCCCTCGCGGATCGCGTACAGGGCCGCCTGGGTGCGGTTGTTCAGTTGCAGCTTGGTGAAAATCTCCGACAGCCGGTTGCGAACGGTCTTCTCGCTGATGTCGAGCCTGAGGGCGATGTCCTGGTTGGAAAACCCCTGGGCGAGCAGCTTGAGGATCATCGTCTCGCGCTCGTTGAGGTCCGCGTGCTTCTCGCTGGGCAGTTCCTCGCGCTTGTCGCGGAAGTCGTCCAGGACGTTCTGGGCCATGTCGGCGTCGAGGAGCGCCTCGCCCGCCGCCACCCGCTGGATCGCGTCAATGAGCGTTGCCGCGTCGGCGTCTTTGAGGACGTAACCGCGCGCCCCGGCCTTAACCGCCTCGAACACGTAGCGGTCCTGGCGGTACATGGTGATCATGATGACCCGGGCGTTCGGGTCGATCTCCAGAATGCTCTGGGTGGCCTTGACGCCGTCGAGTTCGGGCATCTGGATGTCCATCAGGATCACGTCGGGGTGGGTCTCGGCGGCGTAGCGGATCGCCTCGCGCCCGTTGGCCGCCTCGCCGATCACCCGCATGCCCTCGGACTCCAGCAGGCTCCGCAGGCCCTGGCGGAACAGGGCGTGGTCATCGACGAGGAGGACGCGAATCATAAGCCCAGTCTAGCCGCGTACGGGCCACAGACGGCAGTCCTCCCCACCATCGGGCCTTCCCCAGTCCGGCCGACAGGAGTTCTGTCAGAGTCCGGGCGGTAGACTGCCCCCCGTGATCACCTGGTTTGATGCCCTGCTCGTGACTGTATGGGCCGTTGTCACCGCGCTCGGCGCGCGGCGGGGCCTGTCCGGGCTGGTGTGGGGCGTGGGTGGGGTAGCGGCCTGCTTCCTGGCGAGCCTGCTCGCCCGCGGGGCGGTCGCCGCCGCCGTCCTGGCGCTGTTACTGGGCGCAGTGCTGGCCGTGCTGACCCGGCGCCTGGTGCGCGAGTCCCTGGTCGGCCCCTGGTCGGGGGGGGCGGGAGCCCTGGGCGGCTTTGCCCTCGGGGGCGTGCTCGTGGCGACGCTCACGCTGGGCTTCCCCATCGAGGTGCGGGTCGGGGGGCAGGGGCGCACCGGCGTCTACCCCTCCACCAGCCTGCCGCCAGTGGTATACACGGCGGTCAACGACTCGGTGCTCAAGGGCGGCCTGCGGCGGGTGTGGCAGGCCGGTCCCGCCCTGCGGACGCTGCTCGTGCCCGACCAGACCCGCTAGGCCCCAATTCACCCCTGGTGCCCCTCCACCTGCGGCGCGGGCGTTTCCGGGTGCGGCGCCTGCCCGGCCCGCTGGCTCAGGAGCGTGGCGCCCACCACCAGCAGCCCACCCAGCGCCCCGCGCAGCCCAATGCGCTCGCCGATGAGTGAGAAGCTGAAGAGGGCGGCAGCCACGGGCTCCAGCGTGTAGATCAGGCTGGCCTCGGCCGCGCTGACGGCGCGCTGCCCCACCGTCTGGAGCAGGGTAGTGACGGCGGTGGCGGCCACGCCCAGGTACAGTAGCGGTCCCCAGGCTGGGGCGGGGGGCCAGAGCTGCCCCGGAGAGGACAATGCTGCCCACACCCAGGCGAACAGGGTGACCGCCGCGAGCTGGGCGAGGGTGAAGCGCAGCGCCTCGTGCCGGGAGGCGGTGCCCTCCAGCGCCACGATGAACCCCGCGTACGTGACCGCGCAGGCGAGCGCCCAGGCGTCCCCCACCACGAGCGCCCCGCCCTCCCAGGAGAGGAAGGCCAGCCCTGCGACCGCCAGCGGCAGGGCCAGCCAGAGGGGCAGCGGCAGGGGGCGGCGCTGCGCCAGCATGAGCCACAGCGGCACGAGTACCACGCTGAGCGCCGTGAAAAAGGCCGCCCGGTTCGCCCCGGTCGTCTGCAGGGCAATCGTCTGGGTGCCGTATCCGGCGATCAGCCAGGCGCCGAGGATCAGGCCGTCCCGCCAAATGGGGGGCCCCGGCTTGGCTGGGGCGGCGCTGGCCTTGCGGATCAGGGCCAGCGCGGGCAGCAGGGCCAGCGTGGCGATCAGGAAGCGCCAGGCGATGAGCACGGCGGGGGGCAACTGTTCTCCCAGTTCCTTCACCACCGCGAAGGTGCTGCCCCACAGGCCAGTCACTAGGACGAGGAGCAGGAGGCCGCGGGTATGAGGGGACACGCAGGGAATTGTACGGGGACGAGCTTCCCCGAGTACCCGGGTGGACTCCTTCACAGGAGTCCACCCGGGCTGAGCAATCTGTGCGGCTACAAGCGATCAGTTGATGCTCGTTCGGAAGCAGAGTTGGCCGCTGCTGCCCGCGCTTCCGGCAGCGGGCACCGCCGGGAGGGCGAGCTGCACTGTGCTCTGAGTGATCGCCGAGCCGTTTGTATATGGGCCGAACGCGCCCTGATCGGTATCACTCGCATTCGTGAGGTACACGGGTGCCTGGAGCGTGGTGCCGTCAGCTGCATATTGAGCCCACGAGAGGCCGCTGCCCACAGCGTAGGCGTTCGGCAGGAACGAAAGCGTCGCGGCAAGCGGATCGGTTAGCTTCAGGTTCTGGGCGGTGCCGCCCATGTTTTTATAGGTGAGGCAGTATTCCAGAACATTCCCCGGCGCACCGGACACCGATGTCGTGGAGGTAGCGCTCCCCATCGTCACATTGCGGACAGCCTTCGTGACCGTCACGGATGGTCCCCACGTCAGGGTAATTGGGGTGGGGTTTTGCGGATCGCCGTTTGCTACACCCGGGAGCGCCGAGGCATTATTCGAGATGTCCGAAGCGATCACGTTGATGGGAGGTGTTATGTCACCATTGGACCAGTACGTCCAGCCCGTATTCAGACCTACCTCCTGCGTGGGCACGTTGGTGGTCGTCACGCTGCTGGCGAAGACCGTGTTGTTCTGGCTGACAGCGGGGATAACTGGGCCGCTGGGATAGACCACGCGCACAGTGAAGGAGATCGTGCAGCTCGCCCCAGCAGCGAGGGTACCCGTGCCGCTCAGCAACCTTGTATCCGACACTCCATTAAAGGCCGAGTTCACCACGCAAGCTCCGTTCGTCACGCTGGGCGCTGCAGAAACAGAGAGCGTGGGGCTACCCGTGGCAAAGGTCGCCGCCAGGTTGTCAGTGAGCTGGATGTTGGTCAGCGGCGCGGACGAGGTGTTCCCCACAAGGACTGTGTACGAAACGTCAAAGGTGGTGGGTGACACGCGGGTGAATCGTCCACCGTTTGCCACGCTCTTGACCACATCCATACGCTCCCCGCGATAAGCGCAGGCCGCTCCATCACTTGAGCCCGTTGAGTCTGCCGAACTCATTCTAGTGGCAAGCAGTTTCAAGATGTTGATGTGGTAGAAACTGCCGCTGTTGTTATAGCCGTAGAACTCTCCCACTGCGTCGAAGAACACAGAGCCAAACGAAACGGTTTCCGAGAACCCGGAGAGCGCCTGGAGGGTCACGGTCCCCGTGTTCGCGGAGGTGGAGAATGCAATGGTATACAGGTTCTGATCGTTGCTCACCCCCAGGCCGACCAGGCTGCCCGTTCTCGGGTTGAAGGCGAAGTCACCGAGTTGGGGCACATTCGCCCCGCCGCTGTAGGTCAGGGTAATGGCCGTGGCCGAGTAGGGCGTTTGGGAGAGGTCAATGCGGTACATGGTGTTGGGGGCGCCAAATGAGCTTTGAGGCAGGACGTAGAAGACGCCGTTGGCATCTACCGCACCGGCCGACGGCTGCCAGTTCGCTGGCATGTTCGCCACTGTCCCAAGGGGCTGGGCGCCGCTCTGACCGATCCTGTAAAGGGTGTTGGAACTTGACGCAAAGGCGTACAGGAAGCCGTCTTTCGGGTTGTACCCCATACTGTTGAGACCGACGGCCGCCGCACCTCCCACCTGCATGGAGGTGTAAGGCGAGTACCGAACGATACGGTAGAGAGAGGACACGTTCGTCGTGCTGTTGACACGGATCTGGTAGAAGCCTGTATCGCAATTGATGGCGCTTCCCGCACTCACACCCGCGACGATGGAGATAGCAACAGTGGTTGTGTCACAGGCGCTGGCCACACTGATGTCACACAGCCGGTAAGTAACAGTGTAGTTGCCTATGGGCGTGTTGAGCGGTACGGTGAGCTGACCGCCCGAGACCGCGAGACCGGTTATCCCCCCGTTGTTCGTGATGGTCAGGGTCGCGCTTGTTGTTGTGGCGGCAATGCCGCCCAGCGTGTCGTTTGCCAGGACCGGCACCATTCCGGTTGCGCCCGCAGCAGTGTAGGAGAGGCTGGCGGCATCATTGACCGCATCAACGACCCGGGTGGTGACGGTCGCGCTCGTGTTGTTGGAAGCCACGGAATCGAAGGTAGTGGACGAGTTGACGGTCACACTGGCCGAGTTGGAAAGTGTGCCGCTGGACGGGGCCGTTCCGCTGATCGTGTAGGTCAGGAAATTTGCGGTCGGTGCGCCACCCGCTACCGTCGCTACGGGAAGAGTGCCAGTTGTGGCACCCATAACCCCGTTGGTGATGCTCTGCGTTCCGCAGGTCGCCGTGCCGTTGGCTGTGCAGGAAACGCTGCTACCCGTCAGGCCGCCCGGCAGGGTATCACTGACTACCGCACCGGAGGCACCACTCGCGCCATTGTTCCAAACCTGAAGGGTATAGCTGAGGGCTCCGCCGGAGCCAATGGCCGCCGCCGCGCTCTTGTTAATGGCGAGATCAGCCGGGTACAACACCGTTACCGTGTCCGAGCTGCTGTTGTTGCCGCTGGCGCTGGCATCCTCATTGGGGTTGCTGACGCTGGCCGTATTGGTGACGCTCGGCGCGGCGGCTGAACCCACGGTGATGCCCATGATGTTGAACGTGCTGGTGCTGCCCGCCGTGACCAAGGCCGTTCCGCTGGCGTTCGTGCTCGTACAAGTCACCACGTTGCTGGCCGAGGAGCACTGCCAATTGGAGGCGTTGGTGCCAGTCAGCGTCACGGGGCCGTTGGGCAGTGACAGCCCGGCGGGTAACGTATCCCTGATCGTCGTGGTGCCCAAAGCATCCGCACCGCTGGACTTGACCGTAAAGGTAAAACTGGCGGGCTGACCCACGTAGAAGTTGCCCGTGTGAGTCTTGGTCACGGTTAGATCCGGCGAGATGGCGGAGATTGCCAGAATCGGCTGGGAATCGTAGTCAGCGTTGTAATGGTAGCTGCTGCCCGAGAAGTCGTTGATGACGGCCTTGACGCTTGCGCTTCCGGCGCTGAGAATCTTGACCGTAAACACACTCGTCACGTCACTTCCGGCACCACTGACATAATATGCGGGACCGACACAGGTTCCGTTGTTGTGATAGGTCGAAGCGCTGATGTTGTTCTGCCAGCCGCAGGCGTCAGCATAAAGAGTACTGTTCACTCCACCAGAGGGGGCGGTATAAGTGGTGCTGACGTTTGTAATCTGAAAGATGACATTGGGGAAGATAGGAAAGACGTTAAGCTGTTCGTAACCCCCGTTGCCCGTGGAGCCCTTTAAGGTGTAGTTATAGCTTTGTCCGACTGTAACGGTGGTAGGGCCGCTCAGACCGAGGGTGGGTTTTGAGTTTGATGGAGTCAGCGAATTGCGCGACTGCGAAAGCAGTTTCTCCACATAAAGCTCGCGTGGCCGGGGAGTCTGTACCGCTCCCACGACATTGTCCGCCGTCGCCTCTATGTAGAACAACTGTGTGTTCCGCTGGGAGGAAGTGGCCGTGTCGCTCACCCTGGACGAGAAGGCGCCACTTACACGGTTGATCTTCACAAAGAAATAAAAATCTGTGCAGTTGCCGGGCGTGGTCGTCTGGCTGTACTGAGTACCGTAGCTGTTGCTTCCCGAACCCGCAGGGAGCGAGGCGACCTTAAGGGTTTTAGCCCCATCAACGGAGATGTTAGAGTTGGTGTTCCCGGTAGTCGATGTTGCGGCCGCACCGTCAAAGTAAAAAGTGGCAACCACGTTGGTGGCTGCCTGATCACCAGTATTACACACACGCGCGCCAACAGGGTATTGGTTCGGCCCCGAATTTGCGTAGTTGTTCGAGTCCATGCCGACCACGTTCCAGGTAATCGGCACGATGTTAAGAATAGGGGCTGCCTCTGCACCCCCGAGGGTCATCAGAACAATGGCTGGCACAAACACTGTCCATAGGCGATGAAGAATAGTCTGGACAGACTGGGTATTCACTTCCTGCCTCCCACGGTTTCATCTAGAGTCAAATCCAGGCGCAGGTAAGCGCCTTGTTTCGTGTACGTACCTGCGCTCGGCAGGCCCTCGAACCCTTTGAAGTTGTACCCGGCGGTCAGCCAGGTACCCGGCAGGGCGCGCGCACTGGCCTCCAGGCCGTAACCAAGCAGCGTCGTGTCCGTCGAGGGCTGGGTGAGCAGACGGCCCCACGCCCCCACGCCGAAGCGGTCGGTCAGGTAGGCCGTCCCGCCGAGAGAGGCCTGAGCGGTAAAGCTCCCCGAATCATTCAGCAGCGTGCGCGTGTCCACCCCGCCGCGCACAGCCCAAGTCGGCTGGCGGTACTCGGCACTCAGGCCGGTGCTCAACTCGGGATTGTTCCCCGCCAGCGTTCCGCGCACGAGGCGGGCATAGCCCAGGCTGTTCAGGGTGCGGTTACGGTAGGCATACCCCAGGGCCAAGCGCTGGCCGTTACCACCCATCCCGAATGCGACCAAGCCGTCGGCCGTCAGGGTGAGGTTGGACGTCACGCTGCCGGTGATCCCGCCGCGGAGTACGGCGTTGGCCTGCCCCCCCTTGAGGGTGAGGTCGACGCCGCCCGCCACGCTGAACGTCTCGGCCTTGTAGTTCAGGTCGGCGCCGCCCGCCAGTTCGGCCTGCCCCGCTCCCACATCGTAGAGGGCGCTGCCGCGCAGCCCCAGAGTGGTGCGGTCATTTAACGGTAGGGAGGTGGAAACCCCAAAACGGGCCCGGTTCCCCGCCCCACTCGCGGTGGGCAGTTCGTACCCCACGGCGTAGTTCGTGCGGCCCAGGGTGGTGTCGAGGCTCAGGACCGCCGTCTGGCTCTTGCCCCAGGTGACCTCGTCCTTCAGACCCAGGGTGACCTGATCGTTCAGGCGGTAGCGGACGTTGAAGGTGGTCACGGGGTCAAGGTTTCCGCTCAGGGGCTGGGTGTGGGCCACGTCCACGTCGAGGGGCTTTTGGTGGTACCCGGCGCCCAGGACGGCCCCCAGCCCGGCGGTGTCCCCGAAGGCCGATTTCAGGCCGCCACCCACGCTGAAGGGGCCGAAGCGGGAGTCGGCGCGGGCGGTCACGCTGCCGCCCGTGGAGGTCGGGGTGCGGTGATACTCACCGTCGAGGGTGGCGTTCAGGTTCCCCCCCAGCCGCGCGGAGTACGACCCGCCCACGCTCAGGCCGACGGCGAAAGGCGCGAGGCCCGCGTAGCTGGCGTCCTGGTACCGCACCCGGAAGGAGGCGGGGCCGTTCCCGACGCGGGTCTGGAGGTCCGCGCTCGCCTGCAGCCCGCCGGAGGAGGCGAGGCGGGTGTCCGCGCGGGTGGTGCCGTCGTCGAAGGTGCCGCGCACGCCGAAGGTCGTCCGGCCGTCGAGGTTGACGACCGCCGCGCCGACACTGTAGGTCTCCCCCTGCTGTTGAATCTGGGCACCATAGGCCAGGCTGCGCCCGGCGGTCTTCCCCACCAGGCGGTAGGAGGCGAGCACCCGCACGTCGTTGAAGTTCTCGTCCACCCGGTCGAGCGCCCGCACCAGCGTGACGATCCCCGTGGGGTAGTCGACGGTGTAGTCCACGTTACGCACCAGGATCCGTCGCCCCAACTCCTTGCCGGTGCCACGCTCGCGGGTCACGACCTCCAGCGTCTCGCTGCTGTCCACGAGGCCGCCGTCGGGGAGACGCAGGATGCGGGTGCCGGAGGGCGTAACCTCCACCCCCGAGACGCGGTCACCCGGCACCGCCGCCACAAAGGCGGAGACGGCCGGGGTGCCCTTCGTCGTCACGGTCAGGGCCGTGAGCTGCTCGCCCACAGGCAGGACGCTGACCGGCAGCGGCGCGCTCCGGTAGGCGGCCCGGAAGGCCGGGTGGTCGTAGACGGCAGCGACGGGGTCGATGCCCTGAAGGGGCGTCTCCTCAGTGCTCGCGTCACCGTAGACCGGGGCGCGGACATTGGGGTTGTCCGTTCCGGGCAGGCCGTCCCTGTCGGCGGCGGCATACAACTTGCCCTCGCCGACGGGCGTCTCGACGTAGCCGCGCGCCCGCCAGCTCAGGTCTCCTGCGTCCAAGTGGCCGTCCAGACCCAGGGTCGCGCTCAGTATGCCGACCCCCACGCGGCCGCGATCCGGGGTGACCTCGTAGCGCCAGGTCTGGACCTCGTCGCCCTGGAGAACGTCGAGGCGCAGGGCACCCGGCGCGCTCTGTGGCTGGAGTTCGAGGACGCCCTCGCCGTTCTCCAAGCGGACCTGATAGCCCGCCTCGCCGGGGACGACGTCGGGCGTGCGCGGCTCCAAGCTGGAGCGCACCGTCAGGCTGGACTGCCCGGAGGGCGTTCCGAAGGCGTCGAGCGTGCGGATCTTCAGACGCAGCGGCGTGCTGCCGTCAGCGACCAGGGCTTCGGGGGTGACCTCCACCCGGGCGGTGCCGCCCGCGAGCGTGACGCGCACCTCCTCCGCCCCCGCGCGCAGCACGTTCGGGCCGGGTTTCAGCGGCACGCCCACGTAGGTGAGGCGCTGAACCCCGCGCACGCTGTCCTGGACCTCGGTGCCCAGGCGGTCCTCGCCCACGGGGGTGCCGTTCACCGTCAGAGCCGGGCGCTCCCCCTGGGGCACCTCGATGACCACGTTGATGCGGTCACGCAGCCGGATCACGCTCCCCGCCAGGGGCAGCTTGATCGGGCCCGGGTTCTCCTCGGCGGTCTCGGCGGCAAGGGGCTGAGCGGCCTTCAAGTCGGCCTCGTCGATCCGGCCCATCAGCGTCTCGCTGCGGTCCCCCGCGAGGCGAACGAGCAGCGATGGCCGGGCCAGCTCCCCGAGCGGGGAAGTGTGCGCGAGGTCGTAGGTCAACACCCCGCGCGTCTGCCCGGGGAGGACCCAGTACAGGGTCCCGCTCGGCCCACGCAGGGGGTCGGGGAGGGGCCGGTCATCCAGCCGCCCACTCCCGGGCACATAGGTCGCCGCGACGGGTACGGCATGCGCGATCACCAGTTCGCGGGCTTGGACAGGTGCGTCGAAGGGGAGCAGGACGGTGCTCGCCCGTGCGGGCTGCTCGGGGACAGGGAGTGTCTGGACGGTCGGCACCGGGGCGGCGGCCTGCAAGTTGCCCCGCGCGGTCTGCGGGCGGGGGCACCCCGGCGTCTCCAGTCGGGCCTCCAGGTCAGCGGTGCCGGGGGCGTCCACCCGGGCGCGGTAACTCAGCTCGCGGGTTTCGCCGCCCGCCAGCGTGCCGGTGAAGCTCGGCGAACTCAGCGCGGTCAGGCCCGCCCCCAGCGTGTCGAGCAGCGTGTAGGGAGTGGGCTGGCTCCCCGTGTTCGTCACCCGCAGCCGGACCTCCACCTCATCGCCCACCCGCGCGTCCGCCAGGGGCAGCCGGGCGAGCTGGAGGGTTGTCGCGTCGGGCCGCACAACCAGGCTCAGGGCCTGGGTCTGGCCCCAGGGAGCGAGACGCGCGGTGACGGCGAGCGGGCCGGGTCGGGTGACCGTCCCCGTCACCCGCAGTTCGCCGGGCCGGGCAGCGCTGAGGGTGCCCTGGAGGCGGCCTTCGCCGTCCAACTTCAGCTCGGGCGCGTCCACGCCCAGGTCAAGCGGCAGGTCGCCCGCGTAGCCCGTGCTCGCGCGGGCGGTCAAGGTGACGGTGTCGCCCTCGCACACCTCGGTCTTGTCACTTGTCAGCGCGAGCGCGACCTGGGGGCGCACCTGCACCAGCACGTCCCCGCTGCCGCCCAGGGGCACGCGGACGCTGGGACGGTCCACGCTGACCTGCGCCCCCGCGACCTGGGCAGCCTTCACGGGGTACTCCCCCGCCGGAAGACGCGCCTCAGCGCGGCCGTCCACCTGCAAGCCCGTCCCGCCTATGGTCAGGTCCACGCGGGTGGGGCTCACGCCGCCCGGCAGCACGAGCTCGGCGGCCACCCGCAGCAGGCCGGTCTGGTCCACCCGGCTGATCGTGATGGGCTCGGGGACGCCCTGGCGGGTCAGGGCGAAGCTCACCGCATTGCTGTACTGCCGCGCCGCCTCCGGCTGGCGCAGCTCGACCGTGTACGTCCCGGCCCCGGGCAGCGGCAGGTCGGCCCAGGCGAGGGCCGCACTTACGGGCAGGGGCGTGACCCTCCCCTGCCCGTCGCGCAGCCGGGCCTCCATCTCCCCGGGACCGTCACCGTCGTACAGCCGCAGCGTGTCGCCGGGTCCCGCGGAGGTCACGGTCAGGGCGGGCACCCAGTCGCGCGATCGGACGTTGACGGTGGGCCGCGCGGTGCTCACGGCGGCGCTCACGCCGCTGAGCCGCAGGGCGAAGGTGTTCTTGCCATTCCCCTGCGTGACCGCCTCCAGGCGGTACTGCCCGGCGGGCAGCTCCTGATTGAGCAAGGTCTCCCAGGCGTGGGGGCCGGGCGGGAAGGCACGCCGCAGCAGCTCCTGCCCGTCGGCGCGGCGCAGGACGAAGGTGGTGACGACCTCCTCCCCCGCCCCGCCGTACCCCTCGTCGCCGTAGGACGTGGCGGCGCGGTAGTCGGCGGGGTCGAGGCGGGGGGAGTACAGGTCAAGGCGCACCTGCCCCCCCACGGCCACGTCGAGGGTCAGGTCCTGGTCGCCCACCGACCACAGCAGCCGGTCCCCCACGGTGGTGAGGGGCAGGCTGGTGCTGACAGCCTGCGCCGAGGCGGGACCCGAGACGATCAGGGCGGTCAGGGTGGCGATGGCGTATTTCAGACCTGCGTTCACGTCAATTTCTCCAGTGGACGACCGGGTCGGTCACGGCGGCCCCCGGCTCACCGTCGAAGGTGAAGCGGTAGGTCAGGGTCGTCTCCCCGGGCATCAGGCTGCCGCCGAAGGTATTACGGCCTTCTTGCAAGGTCGCGCCCGCAGGTAGCGGGTCTTCCAGGTCGAGGCCCGGCAGGGACGCGGGCGCGCTCAGCCGCAGCGTCACCTGGTAGCCCTGGTCGCTGGCCCGCACGCTCTTCTCGACGCGCAGCCCGCCCACCGTCAGGGTGGTGCGCCGGGTAGCGGCAATGTCCCCGCCCAGAGGCGCGAGCGGGAAGTCCACACCCGTCAGGCCGCGGACCTGCACGGTGCGGGTGCCACCCAGCCCACCGTCCTGGGGTACGTTCAGGGGGAGGTAGGACGTGGTGTTGGGGTCCAGCCGCAGGGCCTGCGTCCCGAACGGAACCCCCGCGAAGTGGTAGCGCCCGGCCCCGTCCGTGAGGGCGAGACGTCCCCCCGCGAGCAGGACGCGGGCGCGCTCGACCGGTGTGTCCAGCCCCGGGTCGAACAGGCCGTTGCGGTTGCGGTCCACGAAGACGGTGCCCAGGATCTCGCCCAGCGGGGCAACGGTAAGCAGGTTCACGTGCGTGACGGCGGTGGCGACGTTGCTGGCAATGGCCCGGGCCACGCCGCCCGCCCCCTCGCCGACGACCTCCACCCGGTTGAGCAGATCGCCGGTTGCCTGCGGCGTCACGCGGGTCTGGTAGGTCACCTCGGCGCCCCCGTTCGCGGGCAGGGTGCCGATCTCCCAGCGCAGCACTCCGTTCGTGATCGTGGGGTCGGGGAGGGGCTTCCCGCCTAGGGTGCTCGTGCCCGGGAGGTAGCTCAGGCCCGGGGCGGGCGTGTCGGTGACGACGGCCTTCTCGATGGCGGTCGTGGCGGAGAGATTGTGAATCCCCAAGGTGTACGTCAGGCGGTCGCCGGGCGTGACCTGCGTGCTGCTCACAGCCTTGGTCACCCGCAGGGCGGCATTCCACACCGGGCTGATCACCTCATTGCTGGGGAGGGGCGTGGGCAATTCGGTCGAGACCAGGTTGAAGACGTTCCTCAGCGCCTCGCCGTCCACCGCGCGGGGGCTCACTCGGGCCGTCACGGTGAAGGCGCGGGTCTCGCCGGGCGCGAGGGTCTCCACCGCCCAGTCCACGACCTGCGCCTCGGGCTGGCCGCTCGCCACGCCGCCGTCCGACGCGGAGACGAAGTCCACATGGGCGGGCAGGGGGTCACTCACCCGCACGCCGGTCAGGGCGCGGGTGTAGGGGTTGCGGACCTTCAGGGTGTAGGTCAGCGTGTCCCACTGCGCGACGGTGCGCGTGGGGTCCGGCGAGACCGTCTTGACAAGTTCGGGCAGGCCCGCCTCGACTGCCCCAATCAGGTTGCGGGTGGTGTTGCTCGTACCCCGCGCCCCCGTCGCGGTCAGCAGGGCCTCCAGCGGCTCAGCCTGCGTGGCGTCGTAGCACACGTGAACCAGGGCCGTCCCGGCGGGGTCGAGCGCCACGGGCTGCACGAGCGGCTGACCATCCGCTCCCAGGAAACGGGCCTGCGCGCCTCCCTGGGGATACGTCGCGGTGACGGTGAAGAGGTCGCGCACGTCGCCGGTGTTCTTAAGGGTGTGGTCGAAGCACACCTGCTGCCCCACGACCGCGAAGGGTTTGGCCTGGGTGTCGGCCGGAGTGTTCTCGGGCACCTCGGGCGTGCCCACGGGGCCGAGGGCCACCGCAGGCTGGTAGCGCACGTCCGCGCTGGCGCCAGCCTGCACGCTCTGCCCCCCGGTGACCGCCGTGGCGACATTGGGGATGACGTGGTTCTCTGCCGCCCCGGTCGCCCGCATGCGGAAGGTCAGCGTGAGCTGCGCCCCCGGCGCGAGAGTGGCCCCCCGCACCCGCACCCCACGCACATGAGCCGGTTCCGCCGCGCCCCAGGTCACGCCGTCGGCGGTGTACTCGATCACGCCGGAGGTCGTCCCCGCGCTGCCGGGCACGAAGAGCAGGCCCTGCGCGGCCTGATCCGTCAGGGGATCGCTGAGCACGACCTCCCGGCTCTCGCCCTGGCCGGTGTTGCGGGTCGTGACAGTCACGGTCGTCTCCGTGCCGGGGCGCACCAGGGCCGGGCTGAAGCTCTTCTGCGCCGTCAGCAGCGGGGGCGGGCCGACGTGGACCCGGCTCACGTTGTCCGCGTCCTCCTGCCCGCCCGCGCAGCTCGCCACGAGATTGACAAAGGTGTCGTTCCGGTCGTTGGCCCCAGTCCCCACGACGAGGAGCACGCTGGCACTCTCGCCCGCCCCGAGCGTCACCGCATTGACTTCACCTTCACCAGCGTCCAAGACACCGTTCCCATCAGTATCCAGCACCACGCGCAGGCCAGGGGCGAAGGCGCCGCCCCCCTCCGTCCGGGCCGAAAGCGGCAGGGTGAAGCGGTCGTTGCCGCTGTTCACCACTGTGTAGTGGAAGACTGTGTTCTCGCCCGGGAGCAGGTCCACCGTCTGGCCAGGCGCCTGCGCAGTGCCATTCGGCGCCACACTGACCGCACACACCGCCTGCACAACCGTGCTCACGATATTGGACACGGCGGTCGTGGGGCCGCCGGACAGGACGGGATCGAAGGTGGCCGACGCCTGGTTCGTGATCTGGGTTCCGGCGGGGGTGCTAGCCGGAACCGTCTGGGCCTGCGCTCCGAGGGAAACGGCGGCCACCAGCAGGCCAGGCAGGAGCAGGGCGAGGGGAACGTGTTTCAAGAGAAGGCTCCTCGGGCGGAAACGGGATGGAAAAGAATCGGAGCGCTCAAATGCGCGGAAAAAAGAAGAGTCTGCTGTTGTGAAGGGGGCGCACCCCGCAAAGCCGCAGGGTGCGCCGGAAAGGGCTTACTTGACCTTGACCACGAAGTTCATCGTCAGCGTGGCGCCGGACGCCAAGCTGCCGGGCTGGAGGCCCGTGGTCGCCGTGTCGTCCACAGCCACATAGAAGTCGGTGCCGGTGGTCGGCGCGGTGGTGCTCCAGCTCGTGCCGTTGGTGCTGTAGATCACCGTGCCCGTGCCGCTGCCCGAGACCGACACGAAGGTCGTGTTGGTGTTCAGGCTGTCCTTCAGGGAGAAGTTCTTGACGGCCGTGTTGTAGTTGTTCTTGGCGACGATGGCGTAGTAGATGGTGTCCTGAGGGTTGGCGTCGGCGTTGAGCTTCTCTCCCGCCACCTGGCTGGGCGCGCTGCCGACCTTCTGGTACTTGTTCACGGTCACGCCGCCCACCGTCTTCACGGCGATCTCGTCGTTGGTGTCGTTCACAACCACGCCACTGTAGTTGGCCGTGGCCCTTTGATTGAAAACGACATCGGGGTTGATGCCGCCCGTGGTGCCGTTCGTGGCGGCTGCCGCCGAGGGCACGTCCACGACGGCGTACACCGTGAGGCTGGAGTTGCTGGAAACCAGCTTGGTGATGTACTGGCCGCTGCTGTTCTTGGTCAACTCGGTGCCGTCCGCGTAGTAGTAGCGGACAGGCGTCGTCGCGGTGCCGCCGCTCGTCGTGGCAAACGTCACGGTGGTGTTGTCCAGGGTGTAGGTGTCGTTGTACTCACCCGTGTTCTTGAGCAGCATTGGGAAGACGGCGGTAGCGTCGGTGTTCACCCCAGCGTCGGTGACGGGTGCGGCCGAGACGCTGCCCGCGGGGTCGACCCACTGCGACGCGTTGCCAGGCCCCTTGTCGCCGGGCGTCGGGGTGCCGCTGTTGTTATCGCCGAACAGCAGGCCGGGCGGCATAATCCGGTCGGTGGTCGTAGCGTCCGCCGTGACCCCCAACGCGGCGGCCTTGTTGCCCGAGCTGATGCCAATTAGGATTGTGGTCGACACGGGGTCGGTGGAGCTGATGGGGAAGCTGCTGACCTGGATGCGGTACGAGACGCTGCCACTCGCCGGAGCCGTCACCGTAGGGTAGCCGCCGACGAGCGGCAGGGCGGCGCCCGTGCTGCTGAGGAAGCGAACGACCGTGCCGTCGGGGAGCGTGAAGGAGCCGTCGCCGTTGTTGGTGCCGATGGGGTTGCCGGTGTTGTCCGTCGGGAACAGCTTCACCGTGTCATTCATCGCCCCCGTGTTGTTGACCTGGTTCTTGAAGGTCACGGTGGTCACGCCCGAGGGGGGATAGGCGGTCTGAACGTTGCCGTTAACCCCGATGGACGTGCCCGGGTTGCCCGGCGTGGGGGTCTGGGTGGGATCACCGTAGCCGGGCGTACTGGGATCGCTCGGGTCGCTAGGCGTGCCGGGAGGGCTCACTGGGTTGTTGGGCAGGTTGGGGTCACCTGTCGGCGGGATGATAACGGGACTCCCGGGAGGGGTAGGCACTTCCGTCAGCGTGGGAGTGTAGATCGTCGCGCGGGTGTACTGGAGGTCGCCGTTCGTGGCGGCCGTGCCCGCGGTGTTCTGGTTGGAGCTCTCGTTGCAAGCGGTGAAGCTGACGGCGCTGGCCCCCGTGCTGCCCGCGGGCGCCGTGCCCTTGGGGCTGGCCGAGTACTGTTGCCCCTTGGTGGCGCCGCTCGGGATGGTGATGACCTGAACGATGCGCTTCACACCGCCGTTTGCCAGCGTGACCGAGGTCAGGGCGGTGGAGCTGTCGGCGACGCCGTCATTGTCATCGTCGGCGAAGTATTGAACGCTGGTGGGGGTATTGGCCGTGCCCGTCGTGTCCGCCGTGATGTTGACGACGTAGCTGTCGATGTTGCTGTTGTTGACGACCGTGTACTTGGTGGTCACGGTCTCGCCCGCCAACACGTTCACCTTGTCGTAGTTGGCAGTCGGCGTGGAAGCTGAGGTGTCGTCCGCGCTGCCGTCGCTGTAAACGATGTCGAAGCCGGTGATGGCGTTGACGATGGTCGTCACAACGTTAGAGTCGGTCGAAAGGTTGCCGCCGACAGCCGTATCGGGGTTATCCCAGGTCGCCGTAGCCTTGTTCTGGATACCGGTGCCCGCCGTGGTGCCCGCAGAGGTGGCGAGGGCGCTTCCCGCAGCCAGCGCGGCCATCAGGGCGAAGATCTTCGGGGTTACTTTCATGGCTTCTCCTTGTTGCTTTGGGCACCGGGCCCTGAGCGGCATGTGGGGCAGAACTTCACTTCACCTGGGCGCGGAACCCCAGGGTCTTCTCGGTCCCAGCGGGCAGCGCGGCGATGGTCCAGCGAACCGCCTGGTACTCGTTCGGCTTGACTTCGACCTCTTTGGTGACGGCCCGGCCGTTTTCGGTGACCGTAACCCTCCTCTTAAGGGGGGCGGGGGCGAAGGTCTTGCCGCCATCAATGGAGTACTCAGTGCGAACCCCCTCGGGCGCCGGGCCGTCGGCGGCGATGTAGACCATGCCCGCAGGCACGGGCAGCCGCACTGCGACATTGGTCAGGGGACGAGCGGAGACGTTGCGCGCCGTAATGGTCTGGGCGAGCACGTCGCTGGGGCGCACCTTCACGTAGTTGGGAACACGCTTTTCGGTCGTTTTCCCGGCCACGGTCACCGCCTGGACGAGTGCCTGCGAAAGGCTGAGCGTCAGGGGGGAGCTTCCCTGGGCCAGGGCTGCGGCAGACAGCGAGAACAGAAGGATGGGCAGATGGGGTTTCACGAACAACTCCTTCGGGGGCGAAAAGACCGCGGCGCGGGCTCGTTGCCGGGTCGGCGGACAACTGGCCGTAGGGTAAAGAGGGATTTCTTACACGCCCCTTACCAAGATGAGAAAAATGTGTACGTCCACAGATGCTGCCCTTCTGTAATATTTGCCCTGTTAATGGAAAAAGCGCCATCAAGGCGACGCTTTTCTGGAACCGTTTCCTTAAACTTGGATAAAGGATGGGCTAAAGGTGGACGGCGGGCGCAGTCTTCCCCCCGATGGGGGTATCCGTCATCTGCGCTTGCGCCGAGCAGGGCAGGGTGTTACAAACGCACGGCCCCATCCGCGCCATGCTGAGGGGTACGGAGGTTTCCCCTATGGCCCGTGTCACGCGGTACAGCAAGTTCGAGGGCGAACTCGACCAGCTCGACTCCAGCGAGCTGATGCAGATGATTCAGGAAGCCCTGCTGGGCCAGGGCATGAACGACCCCTACGACCCGGACCCCAACGCGCGCCCGAGCATGGACGACCTATTCGACGCCATTCTGGAGGCATTGGCCGAGCGCGGCATGATCCCCGAAGACATGCTCGCCGAGGCGATGCAGGCCGACGATGTGCGCGAGACCCGGTTGGGCCAGCAGATTGAGCGCCTGATGGACAAACTCCAGCAGGACGGCTTCATCCGCAAGGAGTTCGAGGACCAGGAGGGGCAGGGGGGCGGCCAGGGCCAGAGCGGCGAGGCCAAGTTCCAGCTCACTGACAAGAGCATCGACTTCCTGGGCTACAAGAGCCTGCGCGACCTGATGGGCGGCCTGGGGAGGAGCAGCGCGGGCGCCCACGACACGCGCGAGTACGCCTCCGGCGTCGAGATGACCGGCGAGTTGAAGAACTACGAGTTCGGTGACACCCTGAACCTCGACACGACGGCCACGCTGGGCAACATCATGGGCAAGGGCTTCGACCAACTGGAGGAGTCCGACCTCGTGATCCGGCAGGCGGAGTACAACTCCTCGGCGGCAACGGTCGTCCTGCTCGACTGCTCGCATTCCATGATCCTGTACGGCGAGGACCGCTTCACGCCCGCCAAGCAGGTCGCGCTGGCCCTCGCCCACCTGATCCGCACCCAGTACCCGGGGGACAGCGTCAAGTTCGTGCTGTTCCACGACTTCGCCGAGGAAGTGCCGGTGTCCAAGCTCGCGCAGGCGCAGATCGGGCCTTACCACACGAATACGGCGGGCGGCCTGCGGCTCGCGCAGCAGCTTCTGAAGCGCGAGAACAAGGACATGAAGCAGATCGTGATGATCACCGACGGCAAGCCCTCGGCCCTCACGCTGCCCGACGGCCGCATCTACAAGAACGCCTATGGCCTGGACCCCTACGTGCTGGGGGCGACCCTGCGTGAGGTCGCCAACTGCCGCCGCAGCGGCATCCAGGTCAACACCTTCATGCTCGCCCGCGACCCCGAACTCGTCGGCTTCGTTCGCCGGGTCACCGAGATGACGAAGGGCAAGGCCTACTTCACGACGCCGTACAACATCGGCCAGTACGTGCTGATGGACTTCATGACGAATAAGACGAAGATGGTGAATTAGGGGTCAGCGGTCAGCAAAAGAAGAAAGAGAGGGGGAGTCTGCGCGCGGCGGCCTCTCCCCTCTTCTCTTTCTGATGGCTGAACGCGGACGGCTGCCTACATCTTCACGAACATCGGCGGCTTCACGCCCACCATGCGGGCCATCATCCAGATCTGGCCCTTGTGATGCGCCTCGTGGGCGATCAGGGCGTCGAGCAGGGCGGAGACGGGCATCTCGCGGCCCCCGAAGGCGGGCACCCGGCGGGCGAGGTCCTCGGGCGTCAGGGCGCGCATGGCCTCGGCGGCGCTCTCGGTCGTGGCGGCGAGACGGTCCCGGGCCTCCTGAAGCGTGGTGCTGCCACCGCCGGGAGCCGGACGTGCAGGGGCCTGACCCGCAATCATGCTACTGAACATCTGGCTGCTTCCCGCCAGGTGGTCGGCGAGGCCGATAAAGCTCATGCCGCCCTCCCAGGCGGAGAACCCGCCCTGCTCGTCGGGCAACTGGGCGTAGAGGTCCATCAGGGCACTGCGGTGCGACTGGAAGGTGCGGGCGTAGATTTCGGAGGCAGGAATGGGCATGCGGGCAGGATAGTGCCTCTCAGCCGGGACGCCGCCGCAACTCGTCCCGAATCTCGGCGAGCAGCTTTTCCTCGTTGCTGGGCTCAGCCACGGCGGGTTTGTCCTCCCGCTTGAAGTACTCGTTGAGGCGATTGATGGGCGTGACCACCAGGAAATACAGGATGGCCGCCACGATCAGGAAGTTGAGGATCGCAGTGATAAAGGCGCCGTAATCGAAGACGGCCCCATTGACCGTGAAGGTCCCGCCGACCCTGGCCCCACCCCCGGTGATGGCCTTGATCAGCGGGTTGATGAACCCGTTGGAAAAGGCGTTGACCACCGCGGTAAAGGCCGCACCGATCACGATGCCCACCGCGAGATCCACCACATTGCCGCGCAGGATAAATTCCCGGAATCCTCGCACCATGGTTGAGCTTTACACCTGGGTGCAAGCGGAACAATCGGGGAAGATACGGTTGGGCTAGACAGGCGAGGGAGGCGCGACGGACCGAGGACTCACGCCTGCCCGCGCCCCTCCTTGACCGCGTGGGCGCTCATGCCCCACTGGTGGCCGCTGGAGCTGACGCCCTCCAGAATCACCCGGGCCAGTTCCCCCAGCGTCGCGCCGCCCGCCCGCACATCCATGCGGAATTCGTTTCGCAGCTCGGTCAGGCTCACGTCGTCCAGCATCAGCTCGGTGCCGTAACGCAGGGTGGTCGGCGGGACGATGAGAAGGTCGGCCTCGCCGGGCCTCACCGCGTGGCGGAAGCAGCGGCCCGTCAGCAGGCCAGCCACCGTGGTGACCCGCCCGAAGGTCTTGTTCTCCACCGCCCGGACCTCAATTTCCAGGCCCTCGATCTGGCGCAGCGGCTCCACCGCCCGGTCCAGAGACTCCGCGAATAGCAGCCCCGTCCCCAGAATCACCTTGCGCGGGATGGGCAGCGCGGCGGGCAGGTCCGGCAGCCCCTCCGTCAGGAAGTCGCGGATCATGCCCACGCCGTTCTCCAGCATGGGGAAACCCTCGTACTCCTCCTCGGTGGGAAGGGGTTCCCCGGCCAGCAGATACAACTCGTCGGAGGGGAAGACGAAGCGGGTGCCGCGCTCCGCCAGGAACTGCCTGCGCCAGCGGTTCAGGCGGGCCAGCGTGTCCTGCGCCTCCTCCCGGGAGAAGGTCCGCACATCGGGAAGGTTCTTGCGGTGCCCGGTCAAGCCGATGGGCACCACCGCCGCTGAGATCACGTTGGGGCGGGAGGACAGGTACTCGACCGTCTCATCCAGATGCTCGCGGTCGTTGCGCCCCGGCACGAGGACGATCTGGGTGTAGAGGTCGATGGGCTCCAGCCGCTCGATCATGGACCTGATCTGCACGGCCTGCGGGTCCTTGACCTTGAGCTTCCACCACTTCATCAGGTCCTGGCGCAGGTCCTGGTTGGCGGTGTGAACCGAGACATACAGCGGCGAAAGGTTCTCGTCGAGAATCCGGTTGATGTCGCCCTCGGTCAGGTTGGTCAGCGTCACGAAGGAGCCGTACAGGAACGACAGGCGGTAGTCATCGTCCATGATGTACAGGCTCTTGCGAAAGCCCCGCGGCATCTGATGGACGTAGCAGAAGTCGCACTTGTTCGCGCACTTCTTGATGCCGTCGAAGAGAACTTCCTCGAACTCCAGGCCGGGGTCCTCCCACTCCACGTCGAAGGTGAAGGTGGGCGCCGCCGGGTCATAGGCGAGCATGTGATGGTCCTGCGCCACGCCCAGCACGCCGCTGAGGACGGAGGGGCGCGAGGCGGGGCGGCTGATCTCCAGCGTCGCCCGTCCCTGCGAGAGGCGGTGGCGGTAGGCGAGCACGTCCGTCACGGGTTCGCCATTGACCCGAAGAAGCAGGTCACCGGGACGCACACCCGCCCTCTCGGCGGGGCTGCCCGGCTCGACCATTTTGATGGGGGCAGGAAAAATCTGTTCCTGCTCCTGAAGTTGCTGCGCTGCTGTCACGTTATCCCCCAGTCGGGACACGCACGGCCCCGTTCAAACAGGGAAGTTTAACAAGGGGGCGGGGAGGGTGGATGTGAGACGGCTTCCCCTTCGGCCCCTCAGCCCACCTGCCGCAGCAGGTTGACCGTCTCGATCATGGCGAGGGTGGCCTCTGCTCCCTTGTTTCCAGCCTTGATTCCGGCGCGGTTGAGGGCCTGCTCGACCGTCTCGGTGGTCAGCACGCCGAAGGCGATGGGCACGCCCGTGTGCAGGGAGGAGTTCAGGATGCCGCTCGCCGCGCCGCCCGCCACGAACTCGTAGTGGTCGGTGTCGCCCCGGATGACGGCGCCCAGGCACACCACCGCGTCGTACCGCCCGGTTTCCGCGAGCTTGCGGGCCACCAGCGGAATCTCGTGCGAGCCGGGCACGATGAAGTGGTCGAGGTTCTCGGTCTTGCCGCCGTGCTGGACGAACGCCAGCTCCACCCCCTCCACGAGGCGGTCCACGATCAGGTGGTTCCAGCGGGTGGAGACGACGGCGAATTTCAGGTCGGTGGCGAGCAGGTTGGCCTCGGTGCGGTTCATGGGAACTCCTGGGAAGGTCAAGTCGGGATGCGGGGACTGTGCGGGGAGGGGAACAAATGCGGCTGGGAAGAGGGGCAGGGGACCAATTCCGGGACGAGCAAGATCCCCCGCCCCTCTTCCCAGCTCTCGCCTACGAGGGGAGCGGGAGGAAAACATCGTTGCTACCGGGCGTTCGCGTTGGCCTCACTCCTCAGGTGGCCGAGTTTCGCAGCTTTAGCGGCGAGGTACGCCGTGTTGTGGACGTTCTGGCCCACGTGCAGGGGGACGCGCTCCGCGACCTCCAGGCCGAAGCCGTTGAGGGAGTGCAGCTTGCGCGGGTTGTTGGTCAGCACGCGGAGCTTCCGGGCGCCCAGCAGGTGCAGCATCTGCGCGCCGATGCCGAAGTCGCGGGCGTCGGCGGGAAAACCCAGGCGCAGGTTCGCCTCCACGGTGTCGGCGCCCCCGTCTTGCAGCCCGTAGGCGCGAATCTTATTCAGCAGGCCGATGCCGCGACCCTCCTGCCGCAGGTAGATCAGGACGCCACGGCCCTCCCCGGCAATCGCGCGCATGGCCGCGTCGCGCTGGGGGCCGCAGTCACAGCGCAGGGAGTGGAAGGCGTCCCCGGTCAGGCACTCGGAGTGAACCCGCACCAGCAGGGGCTCGGGCGTCACCTCGCCCATCACCAGGGCGACGTGTTCGGCCCCCGAGAGGCTGTCCTCGAAGCCGACCAGCCGGAACTCGCCGTACTCGGTGGGCAGCCTCGCCTCGGCGACCAGGGCCATGAAGGGGTCGTGCGCCAGGCGGTAGGCGATCAGCGCCTCGATGGAGCCGACCTTGAGCCCGTGCCGCTTGCCAAAAGCCAGCAGATCGGGCAGACGGCTCATCTCACCGCTGTCGCCCATGATCTCGCAGATCACCCCGGCAGGAGTGAATCCCGCTAGGCGGGCGAGGTCACACCCCGCCTCGGTGTGCCCGGCGCGGCGCAGCACTCCTCCGGCTCGGGCGACGAGCGGGAAGATATGGCCGGGTCGGCGGAAGTCCTGGGGTCTGGCAGCCGGGTCGATCAGGGCGCGAATGGTGGCGGCGCGGTCGAAGGCGCTGATGCCGGTGGAGTTGCTAACGTGGTCCACGCTGACGGTGAAGGCGGTGTCGTTGGGGTCGGTACTCACGCCCGCCATCGGCCCAAGGTCGAGTTCGCGTACCCGCTCGGGGGTCAGGGTCACGCAGATCAGGCCCCGGCCCTCGCGCGCCATGAAGTTGATCCACTCCGGCGTGGCGGCCCCAGCGGGCATAAGCAGGTCGCCCTCGTTCTCCCGGTGCTCGTCGTCCACCAGGATGACCGGGCGGCCCGCGCGCAGTTCGGCGAGGAGGTCGGGGATGGGGGCGAGGCTCACGCACCCACCTCCGTCCTGGGCGTCCAGTCCCGCATTGCCAGCAGGCGCTCCACATACTTCGCCATCTGGTCGGCCTCCAGGTTCACGAGCGTGCCGGGCCGCCAGCTGCCCAGGGTGGTGACCTCCAGGGTGTGCGGCACCAGCCACAGGGTGAACTCGTCCGGTTTGAGGTCGGCGCGGCTCCCCGCCGGGCCGCCCACGTCCACGATAGTCAGGCTCACCCCGTCCACCGTGACGCTGCCCTTGGGCACGAGGTAGCGGGCGAGGTGGGGAGCGGCACGCACCCGCATGGTGTAGGCGCCGGGTTCCTCGCGGACCTCCAGAATCTCACCCGTGCCGTCCACGTGCCCGCTGACGACGTGCCCCCCGAAGCGGCCCGAGGCGGTCATGGCCCGCTCCAGGTTGAGCCGCGCGCCCTCGTACCAGGTGGGGGCCGTCTTGTTCACGGTCTCGCGCGAGAGGTCCACCGTGAAGCCCGCGTCGTCCCAGCCCGTCACGGTCAGGCAGGTGCCCGAGCAGGCGATGGACTCGCCGAGTTCGAGATCCGCCCACATCCGCTCCGGCGCGATGGTAAGGGTGAGGGTGCCGTCCCGCTCGGCGGCGCGGGTGACGCGGCCGACCTGTTCCACAATTCCGGTAAACATCAGTGTTCTCCCAGGACGCCCGGGGCTTCCAGGCGCGGAATGTCGTTCAGCAGACCCGTGACGAGGAGGTCCGGGGCGAGGGATTCGAAGTGCACATCACACAAACCCCGGGCATCCGTCATGGATTGCGCGGCGCTGCTCAGGGGCGGCAGGCCCGTGCCGAGGAGCTTGGGGGCGATGAAGGCCCGCACCTCGTCCACCAGATGCTCGGCAAAGAAGCTGGACGCCAGACGCGGCCCGCCCTCCAGGAGCAGACTGGAGAGGTCCAGCTCCCGCAACTCGCTCAGGGCGTCAGGCAGGGCTTCGGCGCGGACGATGACGGCCCCGACCTCTTCCAGGTGGGCTGTCTCGGCACCGGGCGCCGTGACGATGATCGTGCCGGGACGGAGGGCGCGGGCCGTCATGGGGGTGCGGGCATGGCGGTCGAAGATAACTGCCCGCGGATCACGCCCGCCCTTGATGCCCCGAGTCGTGAGGGCGGGATCGTCACTCAGCACGGTGCCGATACCGACTGCTACGGCGTCCAACTCATCGCGCCATTGCATCACCCGCCCCCGACTCCGAACTGAGGTGACGGCCCCGTTGCCCTCCCCCATCGCCGCGACCTTGCCGTCGAGCGTCATCGCGTACTTGTAGACCACCCAGGGGCGCCCGTGCGTGACGAGGGAGCGAAAGCCCGCCTGCTGGCGCACGGCCTCGGCCTCCTTCACACCGACCGTGACTGCCTTACCCGCCGCGCGCAGCCTCTCCACTCCCCGCCCGGCGACGCGCGGGTCGGGGTCAAGCGCGGCCACGACGACCCGGGCCACGCCCGCCGCGATCAGGGCGTCAGCACAGGGAGGTGTTCTCCCGAAGTGGCTGCACGGTTCCAGGGTCACATAAGCCGCCGCGCCCCGTGCCCGCTCGCCCGCGTTGCGCAGGGCGAGGACCTCGGCGTGGGGCTCACCCGCCCGGGGGTGAAAGCCGCGTCCCACGACCTCTCCCCCTCGGACGATCACGCAGCCCACTGGGGGATTGGGGGCGGTGCGGCCCAGGCCCCGCTCGGCCTCCCGGAGGGCCTGGGCCATGAACTCGGTGTCCGGTCCAACCGACATCTCCTCCACCCGAGCGCCGGGCGGAGCATTCACTTCACACATACGCTGTCGCCACCCGCCGGGGAAGGCGGGGTGACGTTCCTCCTTCTCTCATCCGGACTGTGCCAGCGGCTCCAGGCCCGGGGACGGCCCCGCGCCTTTCTGCCTCTGGTTCACCGTCGGCCCCCGAGTCTCACGGGATCGGGCCTGCGCGTGCTGCAATCTGCGCGGGCTTCGCGGGCTGAGGCTACGCGCCATCACCGCCGGTGGGGAATCTCACCCCGCCCCGAAGGAAGCGGCCCACCCAGGGAGCGGGCCAGGATCAACCTAACACCATCCCCCGGTCCTCCTCTGGGACCGATGTCACCCGCGTCTGAACAGTTCCGGCCCTACGGTTCCATCAGCGCCGCCAGCCCCCGCGAGGCCACATCACGCACACTGAACCTCAGGTAGGGCGTGAGTTCCGTCTCCTCACGGTTCACCTCGATCACGACCCCACCCTCCCGCCGCGTCTCCAGGGCGAGGCCCGCTGCCGGGTACACCACGCCGCTCGTGCCCACGATGAGGGCCACGTCCGCCTCCTGAAAGGCGAGGGTGGCGGCCTCCAGGGCGTCCTCGGGCAGGAACTCCCCGAACCAGACGATGTTGGGGCGCATCCGGGACCCGCAGACCGGACAGGTGGGCGGGGGAGTGAACTCCTCCGGCGCGGGGAGGGGGGCGACCGTGCCGCACAGCTCGCAGCGTGCGGTCGTCAGGTTGCCGTGGAGTTCCACCAGCCGCGCGCTCCCCGCCCGCGCGTGCAGGCCGTCCACGTTCTGGGTGGCGAGGAGGAAGCCCTCCCCCTTCTCGCGCTCCAACTCGGCGAGGAGGTGGTGGGCGGGGTTGGGCTGTGCCCGGGTCACATCGCGGTAGCGGCCCGCGTACCACTCCCACACCGTCTCGGGGTCGTGGTGGTAAGCCCCCGGGCTGGCGAGGTCTTCCGGGCGAAAGCGAGCCCAGTGCCCCGTCTGCGCGTCACGAAAGGTGGGGATGCCGCTCTCGGCGCTCACGCCCGCGCCGGTCAGCACAGCCACACGGCGGGCGGAACGCAGGGCGGCGCGGGCCTCGGCCAAATTCATGCGGTCAGGGTAACGCGCGGCCCGCAGCTTCTGCTCCCCACGAACGTTCCGCCGCGAACTTCACCGTCACGGCCTCGTGACACCGCGCATGTACCGGAAGTACACCCACAGCATCAACGCCTCCAGGCCCGCCGCGCCCAGCGTTCCCAGCAACGCGCGGGCCGAGCTTTCCTCCTCCTGAAGGGTCGAGAAGACCCAGAAGATCGTGAGCACCGGCAGGAAGCACAGGCCGATCATCGAGAGCAGCCCCAGGACCACGGCGATGTACGCGCCCGCCAGGTACAGCCAGTACCCGGAGGTGTCCAGGCGCTCGAAGTCGGGCAGGGGCGGCAGGTCCGGGCACGGGGAACCGGGCGGGCGACGCACCCGGGTCAGCCTCAGGCGCCGCCACGCCCACCCGGCGCACAGGCACAGCCAGACCGGAACGAACAGGGCATGGGTGATACCGATCACCAGCTCGAAAAACCGCCGCTGCCCGGGCGACATGGTGGCGAGGTCGCGCTCGATCCGCTCCCTGCGCGACAGCCCGGAGGAGGACATGGAACCCAGTGACGACTTGAGCATCTTGCTTCCCCTTTCCGAGGAGGGCGCGCCCCGGATGCCCGACCTCCTGCCCGCGCGAACCCGCTGGCTTGAACTTTCCTGGACCCTCAGTATGGGTGGGCCACCCGGGGCGCGACTGTCATGTGGGTCGCCGGGGAGAACTCAGAGGGTTTGCGGAAACACCAGGAACTCCGGCGGCACGGCCCCCACCAGCCACACGCCGTTCGCGCTGAGGAAAAAGACGTGACCAGCGGCGTGCATCTCCCCCGCCCGGACCTCCAGCACGACGGGAGACCCACGCCGGGCGCCGACCCGCCGCGCCGTCTCCCGATCGGGCGAGAGGTGAACGTGGTGCCGCCCCATCTTTTGCAGCCCCTCGCGGTGGATGGCGGGCAGGGCCGCCGGGGAGGTGCCGTGGTACAGCGTCGCCGGTGGGGCGGCGGGCGTCAGGTCCAGATCGACCCGGACGCTGTGTCCCTGGTTCGCCCGTATGCGCTCGCCCTCCAGGGCGAACCTCTGCTTGCTGTTCGTCGCCACCACCCGCTCCAGCCGCTCGCGGGGGACGCGCAGGAAACGCAAGACGGCCTCAACAGGAGCCCAGCCCCCCGGCTCCAGCGTCACGCCCATCTCCCCGGGCGCGTGGCGCAGTAGATACGAGAGGCGGCGGGAGAGTTGCTCGTCGGTCATGCATCAGTGTCGCCCCTCCCGGTTGAATCCACATCGGCCAGCAGGCGAGGGCCAGACCTGGCCGGAAGGGGTAGGCTGCCTCCGTGACTCAGACGAATACGGACACGGCCTGGACCGACCTCCAGACCCGCTTTCAGGAACTCGCCGACCTGGGCGGGATCGGCTCGCTGCTCGGCTGGGACCAGAGCACGTACCTCCCGGCGGGGGCGGCGGCGGGTCGGGCACGGCAGCAGGCCCTCCTCTCCCGGCTGCGCCACGAGCGGGCGACCGATCCGGCCTACGGGCGAGTTCTGGACAGCCTGGCGGAACGCGACGACCTTTCACCCGCGCAGGCCCGCACGCTCGCGGTGGCCCGCAAGAACTTCGAGGAGGCGACCCGCTTCCCCGCCGAATTCGTCGCCGAGTTCAGCCGCCACACGGGCGAGAGCTACGCGGCGTGGACCCAGGCCCGCCCGGCCAACGATTTCGCGCGGATGGTGCCGTACCTGGAAAGGACGCTGGACCTCAGCCTCCAGTCGGCGAGCTACTTCCCGGAGTTCGCGGACCCGATGGACTACTTCATTGACCAGTCGGACGAGGGCATGACCGCCGCGCAGGTCGGGGAGGTGTTCGCGGCCCTGCGCGCGGCGCTCGTGCCGATGGTGGAGGCCGTCACCGAAGCAAAGCCGCCCCGCACCGACTTCCTGCACCGGCACTACCCGGGGCACGAGCAACTGGCCTTCGGGGAGGCCGTGATCCGCGACTACGGGTACGACTTCACCCGCGGGCGGCAGGACCTGACGCACCACCCCTTCATGACCCGGCTGGGCGAGCACGACCTGCGGATCACCACCCGGGTGAAGGAGGACGACCTGGGCGAGGCGCTGTACTCCACCCTGCACGAGTCCGGGCACGCGATGTACGAGCAGGGGGTGGCGGAGGAATTCCTGGGTACCCCGCTGGGCGGCGGCGTCAGCGCGGGCGTCCACGAGAGCCAGTCGCGGCTGTGGGAAAACCTCGTCGGGCGCAGCCGGGCCTTCTGGGCGGCTTACTTCGGCAGGTTCCGGGACGCCTTTCCCGAACAGCTCGCCGACGTGACGGAAGACGAGATGCACCGCGCCGTCAACACCGTCGCCCGCTCGCTGATCCGCACGGACGCCGACGAACTGACGTACAACTTGCACGTCATCACCCGCTTCGAGCTGGAGCGCGAGCTGCTCTCGGGCCGCCTGGCCGTCCGTGACCTCGCCGACGCCTGGCACGCGGCCTACGAGGGGAATCTGGGGCTGCGCGCACCCAGCGATGTGAACGGCGTGTTGCAGGATGTCCACTGGTACTTCGGGCGTATCGGGGGAATGTTCCAGGGCTACACCCTGGGCAACGTGCTCAGCGCCCAGTTCTACGCCGCCGCCGAGCGGGCCAACCCGGGGCTGGAAGGTGACATCGCCCGCGCCGACTTCACCCGGCTGCACGGCTGGCTGCGGGAGAACGTGTACGCGCCGGGCCGCCTGTACACCCCCAACGCACTCGTCGAGCGCGCGACCGGGCAGCCCATGACGGTCGAGCCGTACCTGACGTACCTGCGGGAGAAGTACGCGGCGCTGTATGGGGTGACGCTCGACTAAACGGCCCGCACGTGCGCGAGCATCAGCTCGGCGGTCGCCCGCAGCGCGTCCGTGTGCGTGCGCTCGTAGGCGTGGCTGGCGTCCACGCCGGGGCCGATCAGTGCCACCGGGTAATCGCCCCCTGCCCGCCACGCGGCGGTGCCGTCGCTGGAGTAGTAGGGGTAGAGGTCCACCTTCAGGTCCAGCCCCGCCCGCCGCGCCGCCGCGCGCATCCGGTTGCCCAAGGCGTGGTCGTACGGCCCGCCGCTGTCGGCCACGCAGAGGGTGACGTGATGCTCGCTGCTCGTCTGCCCCTCGCCCACGGCGGCCATGTCCACCGCGACGAGTTCATCGGTGTGGGCGGGAATCCCGGTCGCGGCCCCGTGCCCGACCTCCTCGTAGGTGGTGACGTGGAAGGCGACGGTGTGGGTGGGGGCCTGTTCCAGCAGGGCGCGGGTCACGCCCAGAAATACGGCGACGGCCGCCTTGTTGTCGAGGTGGCGGCTCTTGATGTACCCCGCGTCCGTCAGCTCCGCACGCGGGTCGAGGCTCACGAAGTCGCCCACCTCGATCCCGAGGGCCCGCGTCTCGGCGTCGGATGAGGTGCGGGCGTCCAGCCGGACCTCCATCACCGCCTGCTCGCGTTTGAGGTCACGCAGGGCGGCCCCGTGGACATGGGTACTCTGACGCGTGTTCACGATGGTCCCGGTCATGACCGCCCCGTTCTGAAGGTGAATCCGCACGTACTCGCCCTCGACCGTCGCCCAGTCATACCCACCGAGCATCGCCAGCCGCAGCCGCCCACACTCCTTGACCTCCTTGACCATCGCGCCCAGGGTGTCCACGTGGCCGCTGAAGGTGGTGTGAGACGCCCCCGCCGTTCCCGCGACCTCCCAGGTCAGCGCGCCCTTCTTGCTGCGGCGGTGCGGCACGCCGAGCGCGTCCAGTTCCGCCTCCAGCAGCCGCACGGCGGCGTCGGTGAAGCCGGTGGGGCTGGGCGTGTTCAGCAGGCGCAGGAGGAGGTCCGTGGTGTACGGCAGGTCGAACACCGGGCGGGCGGGGGAAACGGTCATGGGGGCATGATAGCCAGGGGCGCAAGCCTGCTCTTGACCCTGCCCCTGGGGCAGAGCTCACACTGCCCCTACCTATAGGAACAGCCTCCGGGGGTGACCGCAGCATGACCGACAAGAGCACGGTGGACACGCCAACCAGCCTCACCAGCGGCGCGTTCGCGCGCGCCTCACGCCTGAGCCTCAAGGCCCTGCGGCTGTACGACAACCTGGGCCTGCTCCCGCCTGCCCGGGTGGACCCCTCGACCGGCTACCGCTACTACGACCCCGGCCAGCTCGCGGCCGCGCAACTGATCGGCCTGCTGCGGCAACTCGACCTTCCGCTGAGTGAGATCAGAGCCCTGCTGGACGCCCCGGCTCCGGAACGGGCCGCACGCCTGACCCAGTGCTGGGGGCAGCTTGAGCGGGCGCACGGGCAGCGGCGCGGCCTGGCCCAGTACCTCATCGAGAAACTGCAAGGAGAGACCGAGATGACCATGACCTACGACGTTCAGGACCGTTTCGTGCCCGCCCAGCGGGTGGCGACCCTCTCCCGGCGGCTGTACGTGGCCGACCTGGAAGGCTTCATCAAGGGGGCCTTTGACCGGCTGTACACCCTGGCGGGGGTGCAGGCGGCGGGCGCGGGCCTGGTGATCTTCCACGGACAGGTCAACGCAGACAGCGACGGCCCGGTCGAGGTCTGCGTGCCCTTAAGCGGGACGCTGACCGTGCCCGAGGACGTAACCGTGCGCGAGGAACCCGCCCACCAGGAGGCCTACGTGACCCTGACCAAGGCCCAGTTCGTGTTCCCGGACATCCTGCGCGCCTACGACGCCGTGTTCGAGTACGCCCGGAATCGTGGAAGCTCGGGGGAACTGCACCCCCGCGAGGTGTACCCGATGTACCCGGTGCCCTGGGACAGCCTGGAGGACCACGACCTGGCGGGCGACGTGGCCTACCCGTTCGTCCCGCGGGGCTGAACCTCGCTCCCCTGCCCCCGGCCTCCCCCGGCTGGGGGCGCTACGCTGCCGCCATGAGCTACGCCGACACTCTGGGTATGCGGGTGCTGGAGACCACGCCGGGGCGAACCTGCGTCACCCTGACTGTGACCCGGGGCGGCCTGAACATGCACGGCACGGCGCACGGCGGCCTGCTCTTCAGCCTGGCGGACGAGGCCTTCGCGGTCATCAGCAACCTGGAGGCGCAGGCGGTGGCCGTGGAAACGCACCTCAGTTTCTTCCGGCCAGCGCGGGAGGGGGACCGGCTAGTCGCGGTCGCCACCCCCGAGCGGGTGGGACGCACCCTGGCAACCTACCGGGTCGAGGTCCGCCGGGGCGAGGAGGGGGAAGTGCTGGCGCTGTTTTCGGGGACGGTGTCGCGGCGGGAGAAGGAGACCTCCACCCCACCCTGAGCCTCCAATCTATGTTATGTTATTTACGTAAGGAGGCATGATGCTGCATATCGAATTCATCACCGACCTGGGGGCGCGCGTCACGGTGGACGTGGAGAGCGCGGACAAGCTGCTCGACGTACAACGCCAGTACGGCCGCCTGGGCTGGACGAGCGGCGACATTCCCGTGGGCGGCTACCAGTTCCCGCTGGAGAACGAGCCCGACTTCGACTGGACCCTGATCGGCGCGCGTAAGTGGACCAACCCCGAGGGCGAGGACATGATCCTGCACAAGGGCCACGCCTACCGCCGCCGTGAGCTGGAGGCTGTGGACAGCCGCAAGATGAAGCTGCCCGCCGCAGTCAAGTACAGCCGGGGCGCCAAGAACACCGACCCCGACCACGTGCGCGAGAAGGCCGACGGCGAGTTCGAGTACGTGACCCTTGCCATTTTCCGCGGCGGCAAGCGCCAGGAGCGTTACGCCATTCCGGGGGGAAGCCGCCCGGCGGCCCAGACGAGTGCCGCCGCACGCCCCGCACAGGCCCGGCCCCAGCCCGCTCCCGCTACCCGATCCGCTCCCGTCGCGGTCGCGGAAGAGGAAACGCCGTTCTAAAGCTTGTGGGCAGTAGGTTGTAGGAAAAATCCTCCTACAACCTACTGCCCACGCCCTACAACCCCATCGCCCCCCGCACGTCGGCAGGCTGCCAGCCCTCGGGCTTGAGCTGCTTGCCGTCTTCGCGTCTGGGGCCGCCGAGCTTTGCCATGTTGGCGCGATGAACCTCGGCGAAGACCGCGTTGGCGTCAATGCCCAGGGCGTCCAGAGCGCCGTAGGTGACGTACAGCAGATCGGCGAGCTCGTGGGCGAGCAGCGCGAGGTCGGCGGGTGCCACAGCCTCGCCCGCCCGTAGCCGCCCCTCCAGATGGTCCCATTCCTGCTCCACCTCCCCCACCTCCTCCCGGATCAGGGTGCGGCGCAGGGTCAGGAGGCTGGGGGCGGGGACAGTGGGGCGCTCGGGCGAGGTCAGGCCCACGGCGCGGTGAAATTCACGCAGGCGGGCGGCGTTGCTGTGGGGCAGGGTCATGCCCGGATGGTAGAGCAAGGAAAAAGGGAGCCGATTGGGGGCTCCCTTCTGCCGTTTTGGGGGATGCGGGTGACAGGACTCGAACCTGCTCGCGGCCTACTTCCGGCCCGCTCGCGCGCCCGTTTGGTAGGAGGTGGGCGTCTCCCTCCGGCCCCTCAGGGCCAGGGCGCAGTATGCCGCCTGTCGGCCAGGACCACGTGTGCCGAAGGGCTACTCGGCCTTAAGGAAAATGGCGTACTGGGCGAAGAAATCCAGCTTTTCCTACAGTTCCACCACTCGGTAACCGTAGGCGTTGATGACCTCGGCGCCGCTGACGGGGTCGATGTAGTCGGGCTTGCGGCCCTCGTACTCGTGGATGTGGCCGTGGACGACCAGGCGCGGGTGGCGGCCGATCATGAAGTCGGTGATCGCCGCGCAGCCACGGTGGGCGTAGTCGGCGCCCGCGTGCGGACCAAGGGGCGGCGCATGGGTCAGGAGCACGTCCACACCGCCGCGCGCCCGCCAGGCCAGCCACCTGAGGCCCCAGCGGGCCTGCGCCTCGGTGTACTGGCCGGGCCCCTTCTCGCTGTAGCGCGGCACGCCGCCCCAGCCCGCGATCCTGAGCCCCGCCGCGGTCACGATCCGGCCGTGGGCCGCGATTACGCCGCGGGGCGGCACCCGCTTCTCCCCCTCGCTCACGTCCTCGTTCGCGTGGTTGCCACGCACGTACACGACGGGCACCGGGAGCTTGCTCGCCAGGAACTCCAGGTAGGAGCCCGGCAGGTCACCCGCTGCGAGCACGAGGTCCACCTCCGGCAGCCCCCGCGGAAAGCCCTCGCGGTAGATGAAGGGGTGGACATAGTCCGCGACCAGCAACAGCCGCCGCGGGCCGGATGGGTGGGTGGGGACGGGTTCGGACATGGGGACGGGGGACGCGCCGGTCGGTCTGGACGGCGCGGGGCGCGGACCCTTCCAGGCGGTGAAGCGATCTGATAAGTCTAGCTCCGCCGGGCCGGGGGCGGTAGGGGGTGAAGCGTGAAGAAAGACCACCCGTGCCTCCCCACCCATCCGGCAACATCAGCATGACTATTCACCGCCCGAGGGCCCGCCCACCGTGGAAACGCCACGGCGAAAAATAATGTTGCAGCCGTGAGGCATAGCCCCTTCCCCACCCTACCCTGGAAGTCATGAACGTGAATATTCTGGGCATTCCGATGGACCTGGGCGCGGGGCGCCGGGGCGTGGACATGGGGCCGTCGGCCCTCCGCAACGCGCATCTGGCGAGCAAGCTGCGCGGGCTGGGACACACGGTCTGCGACCTGGGGGACGTGCCTGTCGCCCTCCCCGAGACGCTGGACAAGCACGCGTCGGCGGGACTGGTCTTTCTGGACCCCATCCTGGAGGCCTGCCGCGTGACAGCCGAGCGCGTCGCAGCCCTGCCGGACGACGTGTTTCCGATCACGCTGGGCGGGGACCACTCGGTGAGCATGGGCACGGTGACGGGCAACATGCTGCGCGGCGGGACGGGTGAGCGCACCGGATTGATCTGGGTGGACGCCCACACCGACTACAACACGCCCGAGACCAGCCCCAGCGGCAACATCCACGGGATGCCCGTCGCCCACCTCACCGGCCTGGGGGACCCCAGCCTGGCGGGACTGGGTGGGGGCCAGATCCTGCGTCCGGAGGACATCGTGATGATCGGCATCCGCAGCGTGGACGCCTCCGAGCGCGAACTGCTACGCGAGGTCGGGATCAAGGCCTACACCATGAAGGATGTGGACCAGCTCGGCATCACCCGCATCACCGAGGAGACGCTGGAACGGCTCTCGGACGTGCGGCGGCTGCACGTGTCCTTCGACGCCGACGCGCTGGACCCCTCCGTCGCTCCCGGGGTCGGCACTCCCGTTCCCGGTGGCCTGACGTACCGCGAGGGGCACCTGCTGATGGAACTGCTCTCGGAGTCGGGGCGGGCGACCAGCCTGGACATCGTGGAGGTGAACCCCGTGCTCGACACCCGCAACCAGACCGCCGAGGTGATGGTGGGGATGGCCGCCAGCCTGTTGGGCCAGCGCATTCTGTAGCTTTAGACCCATGCCCTACGCAGTCCGCCTTCAATACGTACACAAGGACGCCCAGGGCCAGGACGCCGTATTGGACGAGCCCCACTGGCTGGAGGACGACGCGGGGGGGCGCCGGGTCTTCTCCACCCCGCAGGAAGCGGACGAGGCGGCCCGGATCGCTACCGACGGGCAGTGGCTCTACGAGGTGGTCGAGGTGCCGCCGGAAGACCGGCCCTGATTCGTTAGAGGCCTTCCAGGTACGGCCGCGCCGCCCCGAAGCCGTCGAGCGCGCCGGGCGAGAGCAGCCAGTCCTCCCCCTGCCGCCGGGCCTGCCCGCCCTGCACCAGCCGGTTAAGTTCGGCCTCGACGCGCTGGCCGACCCGGCGCAGCGGCATCTCGCCCGCGCCCTCCACCCCGCGCCAGGCCAGAAAGGCGCGGTGGAAGCTGGGCAGGGCGTCCAGGCCCACGCGGGTTTCCAGGGCTCGCCAGGAGAGGGAGGGGGGAGTCATGCCCCCGGTTCTACTCCCCCCGGCGCCCCACGTACAATGACCCGCATGACTGGCCCTTCGTCCCCTGATGGCGCTGCCCCGGATGGCGCCGCCCCCGACCTGCCCCCGGACCTCGCCCGGCAACTGGAGGCGCTGGGCGCGGGGCTGGTGTGGCGCGTCGGCAAGGACGAGCTGAGTGACGACGTGGTCGTGCGGCTGGGCTACGCCTCGGCCACCCCGCGTTTCGCGTTCCTGCCACGGCTGCGCAGCGCGAACGACGCCGAGATTCAGGCCGCGCTCAGTGAAAACCGCCTGGTGATCGAGTGGGTGGACTGATCGCGGTCCTCCCTTTTGCTGATGGAACGCGGTTTGTCCCATCAACCCCACTGTGGCCGCTCTCCAGGCGGATGCTCGTCCCGCTCGGGCCGGGTGGGGTGCAGGGAAAACCCGCACTCCACCCAGCCACCGCGGTGATCCCCGCGTGCTGATCGAGGCGCACCAATCCTTCACCCTCGCGCACCCGGTCGGGCAGGAGGCCGCGCTCGCGTTCGTGCGGGACGCAGGTGTCGCCCTGGCGCGCGTGCGCTTTCTACGCGGGTTGAAAGCTAACCGCCAGGAGGTAACCGGCGAACTGATCGTCCCCGTCCCCGTGCTGGGCGAGGTGGACCTCCCCTTTCGCAGTCTGCTGACGGTGACGCCGGGGGGCGCGACCCTCACCCCGCAGCCGGTCACGGGTGAGCGCGCCTGGGTCGAGGTGGCGGGGCAGGCGGAGGTGGACGACATGGGCAGCGTCACCTTCCACTTCCACTTCCGCGCCCACCTGACCACCCCCCCCGCCGAGGGCTGGGGCGGCGCGGCCTTCGAGAAGATGGTCCGGGCCGCGGCCGGACGCACGCTGGAGCGCGTCGCGGGCGAACTCCCCGCCGGAATCTGGGAGGCGATGAGGACCTGAGGGCCACCGGAGCCAGCACCCCGCTACTCTGAACCTCCGCTGGGGAAACCCCACTCTCTTCCCCAACCCGGGTGAAGAAGGGGGCAGGCACACCCACCCCCGGAGCCCTTCCGCCCGGGCGTGGGCTCACCCGCGAGGAGGGCTTATGGCAGCATCGGGCGGGTTGGTAATCGATTGGACGCAGCTGCCCACGTGCAACACCATCATGTTGGTGGCGGCGGGGGCGGCACTCCTCTCCATGATGGCGTTGGGGCGACAGCCTGGGCTCAGGCAGATGTTCTACCCCAGGGCCTGGGCGCCCAACTTCGGCGTGCTGGGCTTCATCCTGACCCTCACGGGCGCGCACATGACGCTGACCTGGCCTTTTGCCAAGTATTTTCCCTTCGACAACATCATCTTCGGCGAGCCCTCGCTGGCCTTCGGCGTCCTGCTGCTGGGGGTCGCGTTCTACCTGTGGCGGCGGGCCGAACACCTGCGCGAAAGCCCCGACCTGATGGCGGAAGTCTCCACGCCGCCCAGCCCCTGGAGTTCCTGATCGTGGGGCTCGGCTTGGGCCTGATCGGCATCGCCGCTGCGGGCACCACGAATCGTCTGTTCGCGGCGCCACCCCAGGAACCCATCTCGGGGCGCTTCGCCGCCTACCCCTGGGTGGAGGCGATCTTCATGTCCGGGCTGTTTACCCTGGTCGGGGTGGCCGCCCTGCTCTTTCCGCTGGCGGTTCGTCAGACGCAGGGCCGCACGCGGTCCACCCGGCTTCCCACCGTGCTGGGGGCGTGATGGCCCTCGCTGGCCTCGCCCTGCTGCTGTTCGGCGCCCTGAACTACTTCACCCACATCGGCCTGATCGTCAATACGATGCCGAAGTAGTGCCGTTTCGGCGGGAACTCCAGAACGCCGTGTTAGCGTGCCCCATGCCCACCCTGCTCAACCTCTCCCCCACCGACCGGCGCGTAATTGACCTGATGAACGCCCAGCAGCGCGAGTTGCGGGCGCTCTACCAGGACACCGACGAGCGCACCGAGCCCTTCGACCCGGCCATCCTCTCCGGCGAGGGCAGCGCGCTCCTGGCCGTCGAGGAGGACGGGAGACTGCTGGCCTGCGGGGCGCTCAAGCGCATAGAGCCGGACACGGCGGAGGTCAAGCGCATGTACACGATCCCGGAGGCGCGTGGCCGTGGTCTGGGTCGCCAAATCTTGAACGGCCTGATCGAGCGGGGGCAATTCATGGGGTTCAGGCGGCTGGTTCTGGAAACCGGGGACTTGCAGGCGGAGGCTGTCCACCTCTACGAGTCGGCGGGCTTCCGGCGCATTCCCAACTACGGCTACTACGTGGGGATCGAGAACAGCCTGTGCTACGAATTGCCGCTGGAAGGGTAATCCCGCACGTCCACGCCTGATCCTGAATCGGGGAGGCGGGGCTGAGGCCAGTTCCAGAGCATCGACGTTCGGGCCGATAGGCTTCGCCGCGTCACCTCAACGCGGCCCCTCCTCATCCCTGCCCTTTGTCCTTTTCCCGGGGCGGGCCGGTGCGTTACGCTGCCCCGGTGCCACCTCCGCCGAGGTGGGCCGTGCGGGGACCGGGGCGACATCCCTCTCCAGGCCGTTCTGCGAGACGCCTCCCCGCGCGCACAGGAGCGAACATGCAGAAGTTTTACACGTCGGAGTCGGTATCGGAAGGCCACCCGGACAAGCTGGCGGATTTCATCTCGGACAGCATCCTCGACGAATTTCTGCGCCAGGAGCCCAGCAGCCGGGTGGCGGTCGAGACCCTGCTGACCACCGGCATGGCGGTCGTGGCGGGTGAGGTGACCGCGCACAGCGCGCGGGTGGACGTGCAGAAAACCGTGCGTGACGCCGTGATGAAGGTGGGCTACACCCGCGCCAACTACGGCTTCGACGCTGAATACAGCGCCGTGCTGGTCGCCATCCACGAGCAGTCGCCCGAGATCGCCGGGGGCGTGAATTTCTCCGAGGAGTGGCGCGCCATGACCGAGGAGGAGCGCGCCCGGCCCGAGAACGCCCACAGCCGCATCGGCGCGGGTGACCAGGGCCTGATGTTCGGCTACGCGACCGACGAGACGCCGGAACTGATGCCGCTGCCCATCAGCCTGGCGCACAGGCTGACACGCCGACTGGCCGAGCTTCGCAAGGCGGCCAGCGAGGCCCGGGAGCGCCGGGCGCGCGGCGAGACGCTGACCCCCGAGCAGGAAAAGGCCCTCGCCTTCGCCTACCTGCGTCCCGACGCCAAGGCCCAGGTCACGGTTGTCCGCAATGGTGAGCCGCACGAGGCAACCGAGACGGCCGTGGACACCGTGGTCATCAGCACCCAGCACAGCGAGGACGTGGGCCAGGACCGCATCCGCCGGGACATGATCGAACACGTGATCGGCGCGGTGATCCCGGCGGAACTGCTCACGCCCGACACGAAGTTCTTCATCAACCCCAGCGGCAAGTTCGTGATTGGCGGCCCGCACGGCGACACCGGCCTGACCGGGCGCAAGATCATCGTGGACACCTACGGCGGGGCCGTACCCCACGGTGGCGGCGCCTTTTCCGGCAAGGACCCCACGAAGGTGGACCGCTCGGCCGCCTACTACGCCCGCTACATCGCCAAGAACATCGTCGCGGCGGGGCTGGCGCGGCGGGCGCTGGTGGAGGTCGCCTACGCCATCGGGCGGGCACATCCCGTCAGCCTGCGGGTGGACACCTACGGCACGGGCACTGTGAGCGACGAGCGGCTGGCCGAACTCGTGCGCGAGCATTTCGACGCCCGGCCCCAGGCGATCATCGCGCAGCTTGACCTGTTGCGGCCCATCTACGCACGAACCGCCGCCTACGGGCACTTCGGCCGCGACGAGTTCCCCTGGGAGGCGACCGACCAGGCGGAGGCGCTGCGGGTAGCTGCCGAGGGGCTGAAGCAGGAAGCCTGAGCGCAGGAACCATGGGAGGGAGGAGGCGGGGGAGCGTGCCCGGCCTCCTCCTTCCGCTTTACGGGAACTCGATGAGCGGCAAGAAGGCCATGTCGCCTGCCTCAAAGAGGCGGCCCGAATTGCTGCTCTTCGGGACTTCCCCCCCCACTTCACCGCTCTGGAGTTAAGAGAAGGAGGCTCTCACCGTACCGCGCGACCTTACCTCCCCACCAGGCAGTCCCGCCCACCACACGGCTCCAGCCCCCTACCCGTTCTGCGCCGCCCGCCGCTCGTACACCTCGGCGAACTTGCGCCGCAGGGCCGCCGCGCTGGCCCGGGGGACCATTTCCGAGATGTCGCCGCCGTAGCTGGCGATCTCGCGGACCATCGTGGAGCTGACGAAGCTCCAGCGGGTCGCGGCCATGATGAACACGGTCTCCACCTCGCCGATCTGACGGTTGAGGTGGGCGATCTGGAGTTCGTACTCGTAGTCGGACACGGCGCGCAGGCCGCGCACGATGATGCTCTCTTTCTGCTGGCGCATGTAGTCCACGAGCAGGCCGCCAAAAGAGTCCACGCCGACGTTCGGCAGATGCGCGGTCGCCCCCCGCAGGATGTCCAGGCGCTCCTCCAGCGTGAAGAGGTGCTTGCCCTGCTTGCGGGCGTTGTGCATCACGGTGACGGTCACGTGGTCGAAGATGCGCGAGGCGCGCGTCAGCACGTCCATGTGGCCGCTGGTGATGGGATCGAAGGAGCCGGGAAAGACGGCGTTCATGCGGGACCGATGTTATCCCGCGCCGCACCCTCCCGGAGGTACAGGGTGAGGGTGTTGCTGCCGTACACCCGTTCCTCGCGCTCGTAGCCGGGTACCTCGGGCAACTGCGTCTTGTCGGGATGCTGGCAGACGAGCAGGCCGCCGGGGGCCACCACCCCGGACGCGAGCAGCGTCGCCGTCAATCTGGGAATGTCCTGCACGTATGGCGGGTCGCTGAACACCACGTCGAACTGGCCCAGGCGGGGCAGCAGGCCCAGGGCGTCGCCGCGCAGGATGCGGACGGGGAGGCCGAGGAGGCGGGCGTTCTCCTCCAGGGCTCGGACGGCCCCCGCGTTCTTCTCAATGAGGGTCACTTGATAGCCCCGGCTGGCCGCCTCCAGGCCTACGGCGCCGCTCCCCCCGTGCAGATCGAGAAAGGTACCGGACGGCGCCCGGGAGGCGAGCAGGTCAAAGAGGCTTTTGCGGAGGCGGGCACCACTCGGCCGGGCGCTCGCGGGGACTTTCAGGGCGCGGCCCTTCGCGCTGCCGCCCAGGATTCGAACGCTCACGGGAGGCAGGGTAACGCACGCGCGCCCCGGTCGGCAGTGGACCGGGGCGCGGGCGCGGGAGCGGACGTTACATCTTCGGCATCTGCACTGCCGTGCAGGCCACGCCCGGGTCGGCCGGGGTGCCCGCCGCGTCGCTGGCGGTGTGGATGTTGAAGTAGGTGGCGTTCATCACGTCGGCCTGGGGCGCGCTGCCCATCAGGGTCAGCATGCCGTTCGCGTCCGTCTGTCCCACGATCTTGCTGCTCATGATGGGCGCTCCGCCGCTCTCACAGGGGTTGGGGCTCGCCGTGCCCTGGAGGTGGTAGTGCGCCACGTAGTACTGGTTGGGCTTCAGGCCCATAACCTGAGCCTCCGTCATGATCACCGTGCCGTAGCGCTTGCCCATCACCGTTCCGGTGGGGTTGAGGTCCCCGGCGGCGGGCTGCTTGCCGAGGGTGTAGGGGCTGCCGGACAGGGTCATCGTGCAGGAGGCGAGGACGAGGGGCAGGGCGAACGCGAAGAGCTTCTTCATAGGAACCTCCGGGGTGAAAACGGGTTCAAATGTGACCTCTGGTAGTTTGACCCTCCCCGCAAGCTCGACAGTGTTTGCGGGCGCGCAATCTCAGGACAAGATAAAAGTTCGGGGAGGGCTCACCGGTCCCCGAACCTCGGCAGACCCCATATGCCTGTGCGGTGGGATAGCCTGACCCCACACCCCACAATCCCCGGAGGTTTTCATGACACAGCCCGTCCTCCCCGAACTTCAGGCCCTCTTCGACGCGCAGCGGGGCTGGCGCTGGCGGGCCGCGGGGACGAATGCCGAGGAGCGGCGGACGATCCTGCGCCACCTGCGGGCGGGTATCGGGCGGCACCGGGTGCGGCTGGCCGACGCCCTCGCGCTCGACCTGGGCAAGAGCCGTGCGGAGGCGGAGATCATGGAACTCCATCCCACGGTGGAGGAGCTGGGGCACGCCCTTCGGCACCTGCCGCGCTGGATGGCCCCCCGCCCGGTACCCACACCCGCCACCCTGGTCGGCACCCGCAGCGAGGTGCAGTTCCAGGCGCGCGGCGTCACGCTGATTCTCAGCCCCTGGAACTACCCGGTGAACCTCGCGCTCGTGCCGCTGATCGCCAGCCTGGCGGCGGGCAACACGGTGATTCTGAAGCCGAGTGAGAAGGCCCCGGCGACGGCCCGCGCCCTGCGCCTCCTGCTGGAGGAGGTGTTCGAGCCCCACCTGGTCGCGGTCGTCGAGGGGGACGCGGGGGTGGCACAGGCCCTCACCACGCTGCCCTTCGACCACATCTTCTTCACCGGGAGCGGCGAGGTCGGGCGCCGGGTGCTCGCCGCCGCGGCACCCAACCTCACGGGAGTCACGCTGGAACTCGGCGGAAAGAGCCCGGCCCTCGTGCATCAGAGCGCCGACCTCGCCCTGACGGGGGAGCGGCTCGCCTGGGGCAAGTTCCTGAACGCCGGGCAAACCTGCGTGGCACCGGATTACGTCCTCGTGCCCGAGGAACTGCGGGACCCGCTTGTGGCGCGGATGGTGGAGGTCGTCGCGCGCCGCTTCGGGACGGGGGGGCGGCTGCGAAGCGGCCCGGAGTACGGCCGCCTGGTGGACGGGCGCAGCGTGGAACGGCTGGAACGCCTCACCCGGGAGAGCGTGGCGGCAGGGGCGCGGATTGTGCTGGGTGGCGAGTTCGATCCCTCCACACGCTTCATCTCGCCCACGGTGGTGACGGACGTGACACCGGACATGCCCCTGCTGCAGGAAGAACTCTTCGGCCCGGTCCTCCCGGTGCTGACGTACCGAGACTTCGGCGAGGCGCTCGCCCTGATCCGCCGCCTCGACCCGCCGCTCGCGCTGTACGCCTTCCTGGAGGACGGGGACGCGCTCACCCGGGTGGAGCGCGAGACGACGAGCGGCGGCCTGGTCGTGAACGGCACGGTGGTGCATCTGGTCAACCCGCACCTGCCCTTCGGTGGGGTGGGGGCGAGCGGGACGGGCCGCTACCACGGGGAGTACGGCTTCCGCACCTTCAGCCACGAGCGGGCGGTGATGCATGAGGGGAAACGCAGCACTGTCCGCCTGCTGTATCCCCCCTACGGCCGGGCCGTCCCCCGCCTCGTCGCCTGGGCGCAGCGCCAGTTGGAGCGCTGACCCGTGCGGGGCGTGGTGGGAGCGATCACGGCGGGGGGCCGCTCCAGCCGCTTCGGCACCGACAAGGCGGCGGCGCGGCTGGAGGGGCGGACGCTGCTCGAACACGTCGCCGCCAGCCTGGAATCTTGCCCCCTGCGCCTGCTCGTCGCGCCACCCGGGCGTTACACGTTGCCCGGCTGGGTGAGAGTGCCTGACATCCGCCCGGGTGAGGGTCCCCTCGCGGCTCTGGAGGCGGCCCTGAATGCCGCACAGATTGGACGGGGGCCGGGTTGGGTCGCCTTCGCCGGGGTGGATATGCCCCGCCTGACCCCCGCGTACTGGGAGGTGCTGGGGCAGGCCCGCACCCCCGGGGCCCGCGCCGTTCTCGCCCTGGACGCCGAGGGAAGGCCGCAGCCCCTCGCCGCCCTGTACCACACCGATCTGCTGGAGCAGGTGGCCCGGCTTCTGGACGGTGGGGAACGTCGGATGCGGGCCGCCGCCCCTCCAGCCCTCACGGTCACCGTACCGCACTCACTCATCCGGGCAGTCAGCCCCCAGGCCCTGCGGAACGTCAATACTCCCGCCGACCTCGCGGCGCTGGCGGAAGGGCAATAAAAAAGCCGCCTCTCTGGGCGGTGATAAAAAGAAGATAGCGTGGGATGCAGGGAAAGTCAAATTATGCAGCCCGATCTTGCAACCCCTACCCGCACCGCGCCTTATGCTCCTTCTTGAGTCGGGCGTATTCCTCGTTGGCCTCCGCCTCGTCCCACTTCGCCTTGAAGAGGCGGGCGGACTCGGCCTTCACCGGGTCCTCGGGGGAGCGGGGGAGTTGGGGACGGCCGTGGGCGCCGCTGCGGCCTTTTTTATCGTCGGGGACGGGGCCGTCGTATTTCTTGCCACCTTTATGGTTGGCATAGCGCCGCGAGCGGGTGTAGCCCATCTGGAGGAACTTGCGGGCCATATCGGCGCCCACGAAGTCCCCGGCCTCCAGGTATTCCAGGAACATCCGGTAGATCGTCTCGCTGCTCTGGCGGGCGAGGTCGGGGGTGGCGAAGCGCCAGTGCGGCAGGAGTTCGGACTTGTACGGCTGCACGAGGAGGACGCCCTGCTCGCCCACGCCCACCCGGTACAGTTCGGGGTGAGCGCGCAGGTCGAGGTGGGCGTAGTCGAGGGAATAGTCGAATTGGGGCATGAGTCCTTAAAGAAAGGCTGCCGGGAACAGCCTGGCAGCCCCTCTGTCCCGCGTGACCCTCAGTTCATGCGGTCGTCGTCCATCATCGCCTGGAGCATCCAGCGAATCTTGTCGATGGTGGCGGCGTAGCCGTTGTACAGGTCGGCGGTGGCGGGGTCGTTGGCGTCGTCCACCGTCTTGGAGTCGTCGCGGTAGCCGCGCGCAACGCGGGTGAGGTCCTGCACGAGGTCGGCGACCTGGGTGCGGGCGTCGCGGACGGTCTCGGTGGGCACCTGCACGAGGCTGAAGCGTTCGAGGTCGCTCGGCGCCGCGACCGGGCTGCCCCCCAGCGCCACCAAGCGCTCGGCCTGCTCGTCGATGCCGTCGAAGATTTCCTCTATGAACTCGTCGTAGGCGAGGTGCAGGTCGCGGAAGAAGCGGCCCCGGATGTCCCAGTGGTACTTCTTGAACTTCAGGTAGAGGCTGATCGTGGTGGCGAGGTTGCGTTGCAGCGTCTCGCTGACGGTACCGAACTCCTCCTCGGTGAGGTAGCCGTGGTCCACCAAGCGGTTGTTCACCGTGTTCAGATGCGCGGCGTCGGCCTTGGCCTCGCCCTGGGCCTCGACCCCCTGGGCGCCCTCCTCGGGCACGGCCTGATCTTGAACCGTCTGGTCCTGGCCCGCCTGATCCTGCACGCCGCTTGCCAGCACGGCGTCTTCCTGTACCGCGCTCTCCTGGGGCGTGGCCTCCTGCGCCGCCTTGGTCCTGCCGCGCGAGGTCCGGGTCCCCGTCTTGCCCGCGCTCTCCGTCTTGCCCGTGCTGCCCGACTTGGTCGCCTTGCTCGCTCGTGTCATGGATTCACGCTACGCTGCCCGCCCGGAGAGGCCCATAGGGGGTTTCTTCACGCAGCCCACCGGGGCTGGCTATGCTGACCTTCCCATGACCGACCCGCCCGAGACGGACAGGCTGTCAGCCCTGCTGGGTGAGCTGCGTATCCTGCTCCAGGGCGCACAGGTCCTCACCAGCTTCCTGATCATCCTGCCGTTCAACACCAATTTCCGCGACATCCTGGCCTCCGAGCGCTGGGTGTACGCGGCCACCTTCCTCTGCTCGCTGATCAGCCTGCTGCTGCTGAGCGCCCCGGCCCTGCACCACTACCTGCGCCGCCCGCTGCACCACCCGCGGCAGTTCAAGGCGACGGTCACCCGGCTGGTCCGGGCCGGGGCCGTCTTCATGTCCCTGACGCTGGTGCTGGCGACCCGGCTGGTGGCGAGCCACGTGCTGCCCGGCGCGTTCGGCTGGATCGCGCCGGGTGGCATCGCCCTGCTGCTGCTGTGGGTGTGGTGGGCCGTCCCCCTCTGGCACGAGTACCGGGAGTACGGGGGGCGCGAACGTTAAGGCGGGGCGCGGAAACCTTGTCGTGCTGAGCGAACGCGAAGCATCTCCAGCCCCTTCGCCTTGCTCAGGGTGACAACCTTTTGAGTCTTGCCCTAGAGGCCTGCGAAGGTCAATCGGTTCCCCTCCACCCTCAACTCCACCGCCCCCACCTCCTGCAACTCGGTGAGGTGGGCGCTCACGACCGCGCGGTTGAGGACCACCGCCCCCGCGTTCGTCATCTCCACGCCCAGGGCGGTGCACACCCGGGCGAGCAGTTCGTCCACCGGGGCCGCCCCCGCCCGCACCGCCTCCAGCACGGCCCGGGTCGTCCGCTCGTAGGCGACGAGGTTGGCCGCCACCAGCCCCGCGAGGTCCTCCGTGGGTCCGCCGTGGCCGGGCAGCACAAGGCGCACGCCCGTCAGTGTTCCCAGCCGCGCGGCGGCCTCCTTCTGGAGCCGGGAGTCCGCGCAGAAGGTCAGGGGATGCTTGCTGAGAGCGTCCGGGCCGAAGAAGGCGTCGGCGGCGTAGAGCACGGCCCCGACACGAACGGCCACCATCTGCATCGCATGTCCCGCCACGTCCAGCAACTCGACTTCCACCCCGCCGAGGCGCACCACGCCGAGGTCCGGCAGGGGCCGCGCCGGGCTGGCGGGCGCGAGCAGAAACTTCGTCTGGAGGTCACGCGGGGGCCGCGCCCCGAAGAGGGAAAGGGGTTCGAGGATCGGCTCTCCAATGATCGCCGCCTCCAGGGGTGGGGCATAGACCTCCAGCCCTGGCAAACGCTTCAGCAGGAAGGCGTTCCCGCCATGGTGGTCCGCGTGGCTGTGGGTGTTCAGGATGGCGGTGGGGGTCAGTCTCATCCCTTCCAGCGCCCGCAGCAGCTTGCGCGCGTGGCTGTCGTCGAGGCCGGTGTCCACCAGCAGCGCGCCGCCTTGTGCATCCTCCAGCACCACGCTATTCACGGCGCCGGGCAGGAAGTGGACGCTGGGCGCCAGGGTCTGAAGCGGGGAGGTCATGGGGACAGGATAAATAAACAGCCCTGCAAGCCCGGCCAGGCCGCCGACATGGACGCGCCTGGGGGACTGGAGTAGCCTACGCGAATGCCCTCTTCGGCGCACTCCGCGCGGCCCCGCAGCGCCTTTACCCGCTGGTTTCTGGAGACCGACCCCCCGGAGCGCGAGGGCTTTTACGAGGACGAGGCGGCGGCCAGGGCGCAGCAGCACAAGCACCCGTGGTGGCAGGTCATGTGCCTGACCGGCGTGGACTACTTCTCCAGCCTGGGATACGCACCCGGCATCGCCTTTCTCGCGGCGGGCGCGCTCTCCCCGGTGGCGACGCTGGTGCTCGTGCTCGTGACCCTCTTCTGCGCCCTGCCCATGTACCGCCGGGTCGCCTACGAGAGCCCCCACGGGGACGGCTCGCTGAGCATGCTCGAACGGCTGCTCGCCTACTGGCCCAGCAAGCTGCTCGTGCTGGCCCTGCTGGGCTTTGTCGCCACGGGCTTTGTTATCACCATCACCCTGTCGGCGGCGGACGCGGCGGCGCACGTCACCGAGAACCCGCTGCTCAAGGTGGCCCTGGACGGCCAGGAGGTCCTCATCACGCTGGGACTGATCGCGCTGCTGGGCGCGGTGTTTCTCAAGGGCTTCAAGGAGGCCATCGGGATTGCGGTCGCGCTGGTCGCGTTGTACCTGGGCTTGAACGTGGTCCTGATCGGGCGTGGGCTGCTGGAGGTAGTGACGCACCCCGGCCTGGTCGGGGACTGGTGGACGGGCCTGCGGCAGACCTACCTCTCGCCACTGGCGCTGATCGGGGCCGCGCTGCTGGTGTTTCCCCGGCTGGCGCTGGGCATGAGCGGCTTCGAGACCGGGGTGGTCGTGATGCCGCTGGTGCGCGGTGAAGCGGGTGACTCGCCCGAACGGCCCCTGGGCCGCATCCGCAACGCCCGGCGACTGCTGACGACCGCCGCCACCATCATGAGCGTGCTGCTGCTGAGTTCTTCGGTGGTGAGCACGCTGCTCACGCCCAGCGCGGCGTTCTGGCCCGGCATCACGTACAGCCACAACGTCAATGCCGCCGACCTCGCGGCGGGCCGCGCCATCCTGAACGTTCCCCTCGACAATCCCGCCAACCCGCGGGTGGTCCACACCCTGCAACTGCCCCCCGGGCGCATCGGCACCTTCACCGTCTCGGTGCCTGCGGGGGGCACCACTGTGCCGCTCACGGTGACGGTCACCCCGGTGCCCGGCTCCGGGGCGGACAGCGTCACGGTCACCAAACCCGCTGGGGAGGCGAACGGGCGCGCCCTGGCGTACCTCGCGCACCGCACCTTCGGCGAGGGCTTCGGCAGCCTGTACGACCTCTCGACCATCCTGATCCTGTGGTTCGCGGGGGCCTCGGCGATGGCGGGCCTGCTGAACATCGTGCCGCGCTACCTGCCCCGCTACGGCATGGCCCCCGAATGGGCGCGGGCCACCCGGCCCCTGGTGGTGATCTTCACCGGCATCTGTTTCCTGGTCACAATCCTGTTCCGGGCGAGCGTGGACGCGCAGGGCGGAGCGTACGCGACGGGCGTGCTGGCCCTGATGACCTCGGCGGCCATCGCGGTGTTCCTCACCGAGGTGCGGCGGGGGCACCGCGGCACCTCCGTCTTCTTCGGCCTGGTCAGCCTGATCTTCATCTACACCATCAGCGTCACCATCCTGGGGCGCCCGGAGGGTCTGTACATCGCCCTGCTGTTCGTCGCGGCGATCCTGGCGATCAGCGTGGCCTCGCGGGTGAGCCGCTCGACCGAGTTGCGCGTGCAGCAGGTCGTCTTCGACGGGGAGGCCGAGCGCCTGATGCAGGAGACCCGCCAACGTGGCCTCCCCGTGCGCTTTATCGCCAACCGCCTCAACGCCGGGGATACCACCGAGTACCGCCTCAAGGAGCTGGAGGTCCGGCTGGACACCCACCTCCCCCAGGGCGAACCCGCCCTCTTCCTGGAGGTGGAGGTCACCGACCCCAGCAATTTCAGCGACACCGTGACGGTGACCGGCGTCCGGGTGGGCCGCCACGCCATCCTGCGCGCCCGCGGGAACAGCGTGCCCAACACCATCGCCGCCGTGCTGCTGCATGTGCGCGACCTGACCGGCGTGCCCCCCCACGTGTACTTCGAATGGAGCGAGAAGGGCCCCGCCGGGAACGCCCTGCGCTTCCTGCTCGCGGGCGAGGGCGACATCCCGCCGCTGACCCACGAAATCCTGCGTGTGGCCGAGCAGGATCAGGCCCGGCGGCCGGTCGTGCATGTCGGCGGGTAGGGCTGGGACGCAGAAGGGGAGCCAGCGTGACTTGCTGGCCCCTCCACTTCTTTTCAGACAAAAACCCCACCCCGCGGCGGGGACGTCCAGTCAGGCACGGTGACGCGCTGGGCAGGCGCCCAGAGGCTCAGGTCATGAGCTTGACCGGAGTACGAATCAACTTTGCGGGAGCGGTGAACAGGACCGCGAGAGTGGTGACAACCGCCGTTCAGGTCGCCAGACTGTTCATTCGACGTTGAACCTTGGCTTGCTCCGCTGTTCGATCGCTGGTGTGCTTCTTGTGCGTCACCCACCTTTCGGCGACCCCCATGTGTCTGCGGCCCACGGGGATCGCCCCTCTCTAGAGTGGTGACCTCCGACCTACCCCATTTGTTGTCCAGCGCAGCCAGCAGAGCCCGTCCACTATAGAGAGTCAGCCTCCTCTCACGGTCTCACTCCCGCCCCCGCCGGGTGTACCCTCTGCCCCGTGACTCCTTCCGCGGCTGCCCCTCCCTTTCGTCTTTCAGGAGCCCAGCTCGGCCTGATTGCGGCGAACTTCCTCATGTGGGGTGGCTTCTTCGCAGTCATCCCGCTGGTGACGGTGCATTTCGTGGACGGGCTGGGGTGGGCGGCGGCGAGCGTGGGGCTGGTGCTGGGGGTGCGGCAACTGACCCAGCAGGGCCTGACGGTATTCGGCGGCGCGTGGGCGGACCGCATCGGCGCCAAGCCGCTGATCCTGGCCGGGTGCCTGATCCGCACGCTGGGCTTTACCTGGATGGGCTTCGCGGACACGCTGCCCGTGCTGCTCGCCGCGTCCGTGCTCGCCGGAATCGGGGGCGGCCTGTTCGACGCCCCCAAGAACGCGGCGATCACCACCGTGACCACCCCGGAACACCGCACGCGGATGTTCAGCCTGACCTCCATCTCGGGGAACCTGGGCATGGTGACCGGCCCGCTGATCGGCGCATGGCTCATCGGCCTGGGCTTCCGCACGGCGGCGGTCGCGGCGGGCAGCGTGTACCTGCTCGCCTGCGCGGTGCTGGCCCTGACCCTGCCGCACATCCGCCCCGAGCGGGCGGCGAGCGGCCTCGCCGGGCTGAGGACGGCTGCCCTGGACCGCCGCTTCCGGCGCTTCACCCTGGTGCTCGTGGGGTATTTCCTGCTCAGCACGCAGCTCAACGTGGCGGTCACCCTCAAGGCGGTCGCCCTGGCGGGGCCGGGGGCGACGGGGCCGCTGTACGGGCTGTCGGCGGGGCTCGCGGTCGTGCTGCAATACCCCCTGCTGCGCTTCGTGGAGCGGCGGGTGCGGACGCGGGTGGCGCTGGTCGCCGCCGTGCTCACCGTCGGCCTGAGCCTGGGCCTGATGGGACTCGCGGTCACCTTCGGGCAACTGCTCGCCTGCGTGGCCCTGTACAGCCTGGGCACCATGCTTGTGTACCCCACCCAGCAGACGCTGACCGCCCGGCTGGCCCCGCCCGGGCTGACCGGCAGCTACTTCGGCTTCTCGGCAATCAGCCTGGGGCTGGGGGGCGCGGTGGGCAACCTGGTGGGCGGGGTGCTGATCGATCTGGGGGCGCGGCTGGGGGTGCCGCTGCTCCCCTGGCTGACTCTGATGGGGGTGGGCGTGCTCACCGCGCTGGGCCTGCGCTGGGCGCTGAAAGAAGTGCCCACCCGCGAGCAGGTGGAGCGGGCACAGGCTTGACCCGATACCAGGGAAAACGCCCCACACCTCCGGAGTGTGGAGCGACTCGGTGACCGGGCCGGGGGCCCAGATCAGGGCGAGGAGGGCATGGGCATGGCCGGAGCGGAAGGAGAGGGGGCGGTCCCGCCCAGCGCCTGCGCCTGCGCCAGGTGATCGGCGACGATGGGCTGGAGTTGGGCGGCGAGGGCCACGACCGCCGCGTCCTGCCCGGCCGTCTGCTCGTTGAGCAGGACACTGAGAGTGGCCTGGTGGCCCACCACCTGCTCGTTGAGGTAGGCCCTGTCGAGGGCCGCGCCGCTCAGGGTGCTCAGGGTGTTCACCTTGATCTGGAGTTCCGGCGGCAGCACCTTGGGCAGCGGCACCCGGCGGGCGGCGGCCAGGGCATTGACCTGATTCTGCGCCGTCGTGTGTTCGTTGATCATGCGCTCGGCGTAGGCGCGCACCGCCGCATTGCTCGACTTGCCCAGCACCACCTGCGAGGTCTGGATTTCGAACAGGTTGCTGCCGGTGTTCGCTTGCAGGAACAGGCCGTCCACCGTGCTGGCATTCGGTGCCAGCATGGACGGCGCGCACGAGGCGAGAACGAGGGGAACAAGGAACACCGCGGGTCGTCTCAGCATAAAAAGCCTCCGGGCAGGGCGGATGACGAACGGCAAGAGGACCGTGACAAGAAACAGACGTTCGCCTCGAAATTCAGTGTGGGCAAGAGTCGGCTTTTCATCGTGGCAGTGTCCTTAAGAAGAACTGAGTTTAACCTCACAGCAGCGTGGGCCTCTATAAAACAGGTCGTAGCTTTGTAGCTCATCTCCAGAGAAGTTGAAGAATTCCCACAATGTTGCACTAAAATGAATCAGGGCCGCTCATCCCTACCCGCTACACTTTGCTTATGGTCTGGATCAACGTCTTCATGCTGCTGCTCGTCGCGCTGGTGGTGGGCTGGGTGCCGGTGGTGGGACCGCTGGGGCTGGGCTTTCTGGCTGGCCGGGCCGAACGGGGGCCGCGGGCCGTGCTGGTGCTGCTCCCCGCGCTGGCCTTGCAGACGCTGGGCCTGCTGGGCGTGCGCTGGCTGGAGAACGTGGCCGAGGCGCGCGGCCTGGGGGGCTGGTTCTGGACCGTCCTGGCCTGGCTGGGCAGCCCGGTGAACGCCCTGCTGGGCCGCCCGCTGGGAAACATGATCGGGGACAGCGACGCGGCGGGCTTCCTGCTGCTGTTCACGCTGCCCGCCGCGCTGGGCCTCCTGCTGGGCTGGCTGACGGGGCGGCGCCCAGGGCGGCTGTAACCGGGTTCCCCACGTGTGCCCGCACGAGGACAGGCACGGGCCATCCCTGCTCCCACCCATAAAGAACTCCCCGGCTCGGTTCAACCGGAGAGTTCCATTTGACCCCAGCCCCCGGCCGACCTCAGGGCAGTCTGCGGTCCTGGGTGATCGTGGGGGCGGCGGCGAGCGCCTGCACGCCGAGGTTGAGCAGGGTGTCCTGCCCGCGGGTGAGGAGCCGCAGGTCCTCATCAGTCTGGTCGCGGAGCTGGTTGGGCGTCACGCGCACCGGGTAGGGGGTGCCGTCAGGCTTGGCGTAGTGCAGGATGGTGAGTTGCAGCGCGGCGTCCTGGCCGACCGGGAAGATGCGCGTCGCGGTGTTGCCCACGCCCGCCGTCGTCTCCCCGATGATCGGGCCGCGCCCGGCGTACTGCACCTCGTAGGCGAAGAACTCGCTGCACGAGGCGCTGCCCTCATCCACCAGCACCGAAAGCGGTCCGGTCCAGAGCTGCGGGTTCCGCACGCCCCCGGCGTTGCGCCCGTCCTCCACCCGGGCGCCCCGGCTGACGAGCGTCCGGGAGTCGCCCTCCGGGCCGCGGGCCACCCGCACGAAGGAGGGGACAAAGGCGCCCACCGAGCTGTCACACTCGGCCAGGCTGCCCCCCGTGTTGCCGCGCAGATCCACGATCATGCCCTGCGCCCCGCGGGACCGTGCCTCGGCGACGAGGTCGTGGACCTTCTGCGCCACCCCGCCCCCCGCCAGGAAGGTGGGGATTCGCAGCACCGCCACGTTGTTCTGCGCCCCCGCGAAGCTCAGCCGCGGCAGGTCGCGGGTGCTGCTGTCGCGTGAGGTCAGGTTGACCGTGACCGGCTGCCCTGCCCGTTCCAGCCCCAGCGAGATCGTCCGCCCGTCCACCCGGGCCTGCCGCAGCGCCTCGTAGGTGTAGGGCTTGCCGTCTAGGCTGACGAGCAGGTCACCGCGGCTCAACCCCGCCTCCTCGGCGGCGCTCTGGGGCACGACCTCCAGCACGACCCGGCTCTCGCCGTCGAGCTTCGCCAGCTTCACCCCGAACTGCCGCCGGTTGCCGCCCGTGGCGCTCGCCACGAAATCCTGGAAGTCCTCGGGCGTCTGGAAGAAGCTGTGTTCGTCGCCCAGCGCCGTGATCTCGGCCTCCAGCACCGGGTAGGCCTTTTCGGCGGGGCAGGTCGTAGGCTCCGGAGCGCACGCCGTGTCCAGCCGCCCCTGGTACTCGCGGGTCAGGGCCGGACGGTCCACCGTGGACAGGCCGCCGTACTCGCCCTGCAGCAGCAGGTTCACCTCGTCGTAGATCGCCTGCGCGGGCGAGGGGACCACCTGTGCGGGGGGCGCCTCCGTCTGCGCGAGAGTACCGGGTCCGAACAGCCCGGACGTGAGCAGGGCGGTGGCGGCGAGCAGGGCGGACACACGTTGGGCCGACGGGCGAAGGGCCGGGACGCGGCGCGGGGTGGCGTTCATGGGTCCCCCTATTCTGCTGGGAACAGATGGGAACTTGGTGGGGCGCGAATCCCACAGGAGTCACAAAAAGGGGGTGAGAACTGGGGGGTAGGAATTTGGGAAAGCTTCAGGATTCGGGAGGCTTCTGCGCGGAATTCGCAGTCGTCTTCCAACGTGAGCTGAGGGCTATACCGAAGTCTCCCACCGAGGAGAAAAGCTGCGCGGGAGGACAAAAATCTCCTCCGGGTGGGCATGAAGGGCCGGGCGTCCGGGATCGGCCGGAGTTCAATCCCCTGGTCTTGGAGGCGAGCTGGCAAGGCAAGCTGACGCTTGCCACCCCACTCCCCGACCCTTTAACCCTTCCTACGCCACCGGGTGGCGCTGGTACAGGTCCACCATCCGGCGCAGGAAGCGCAGGCCGGGACCCAGGCTGCTCGCCTGCACCCATTCGTCCTCGCGGTGGGCATTGCCGCCGCGGTAGACGCCCAAGGCGATGGCGGGGAGGCCATGGGGCGCGGCGGCGTTGGCGTCGGTGCTGCTCGACGCCAGACGCAGGTCGGTGTGGACCTCACGGGCCGCTTCCCGGGCAAGGTCGAGCAGGGGTTGCGAGTGCAGGTCTCCGCCAGGGCGGTCGCCGACGCGCTCCAGGCGCAGGCTGACCCCAGCCTCGCGGGCGGCGGCGTGCAGGGCGCCCTGTGCCCGGGTGTCGAGTTCGTCGAGGGCCTCCGGGTCGAGCGAGCGCAGGTCGAGCAGCAGATCGGCGCTCCCCGCGATGGAGTTGACGCTCGTGCCGCCTGAGGCCAGACCCACGTTCAACGTGGTGCGCGGCGAGACCGGACGGGGCAGCGCATACAGGTCGTGGATCGCCACGCCGAGGGCATGCAGGGCGCTGGGGGCCTGGTCACCCCAGGAGTGCCCGCCTGGCCCCAGAAAGATGGCCCGGTACCGCCGCACGCCCACCGCCCGCGTCACCGCCACCCCCAGATACCCGTCCACCGCGATAAAGGCGCCCAGCCGTTCCCGGTGCCGGGCGAGCAGGTGCTTGGCGCCGCGTAGGTCCCCCAGCCCCTCCTCGCCCACGTTGGCGGCGACCCACAGCGGGCGGCGCAGCCGCCCCTCGTGACCGCGCAGGTCGCGCAGCAGGGCCGTGACGACCGCCAGGCTGGCGCTGTTGTCACCCACGCCCGGCCCGATCAGCCGCCCGCGTTCCTCGCGCACCGTGACGTTGGTGCCGCGCGCGAACACCGTGTCCAGGTGCGCGGCGAGGAGCAGGGCGGGCTTGCCCTCGGTCCCGGGGGGCGTCACGCGGGTCAGGACGTTGCCCACCTCGTCGCGGGCCGTCTGGTAGCCGAGGTCCTCCCACAGGCTCGCCATCAGGTCGGCGCGCTCCCCCTCCTCGAAGGTGGGGGCGGGCGTCTGGGCGATGCGCGCGAGGTACGACAGGGGCATTGCGGGCGATTCTAGCGGCCCGGGCAGGGCTGGGCAGTCCCCCCGGATTCCCACTGCCTTTATCAAGCAAGGCCAAACCCCCGACCACCTGGGCCGGGGGTGGAAATCCGGGTTGACCTCAGCGGCGCATCAGCCGGGAGCCGATCATCGCGGCCAGGCCGACCAGACCCGCCTTGACCATCGGGTTGCCGAGCGCGCCGCCGGGAGCGAAGGCGGCCTCCAGCGGGCTGCGGCCGTCCTGGGTGGGGGCCTGCGCCGTGCGGCTGTAGGCGTCGGCGAGGTCGTTGGGATCGTCGTAGCGGACCTGCTGCACCGGGCTGTAGGGGCTTTGCACCATCGCGTCGCCCATCTGCTGGCGCTGATCCGGGGGAAGCTGCTGGAAGTACTCTCCCAGCACCTGGCGCCGCTCCTCGGGCGAGGCGTTCTGGAGGTATTCCTGAACGTAGGCGGCAGCCTCCTGGGGCGACACCCGGCCGTCGCCGTTGAGGTCGCGGGGGTCGAGGTTGGCCATCTGCTCGTGGCGGTCGCGTTGATCGAAGAACATGGAAACCTCCTGTGGAGTGGGTCTGGACCATCCGCCAGACCGGGGCGAAACGCCCTCACCTTAGGCGCCCCCCCGGTAGTCGGCGTGAGCGCACACTTCACAGGAGTTCATGGCCGCAGGTGCGCGAAAGAGGGCAAGAGGCGGGACAATCGCGCGCTGATCCCGCTGCTAGATTGCCCGCATATGCGTTCTCTCGTCCTGATCGGTCACGGCTCACATCTGAACGGCGAGTCGGCGGGCGCGGTCTACCGCTACGCCGAGCGGCTGCGGGAGCGCGGCCTGTACGACGAGGTCGTGGAGGGCTACTGGAAGGAGGAGCCCTCGCTGCGCCAGGTCCTCAAGACCACCCGCTCCACCGACGTGACGGTCATCCCCATGTTCATCTCCGAGGGCTACTTCACCGAGACGGTCATTCCCCGCGAACTCGGCCTGGGCCACCAGGGGCCGGTGCCGCCGGAGGGGATCGCGCGGGTGCTCGGTGGGCGAACGGTGCGCTACACCCTGCCCTACGGCGTCCACCCGGGTATGAGCGAGGTGATCCTTGCCCGTGCGCGTGAAGTTCTGCCTGACCTGAACGCCGCCGACACTGCCCTGATCGTGCTGGGCCACGGCACCACCCGTAACGAGAACTCCAACCGGGTGATCTACCGCAATGCCGATCTCTTGCGCAACTCCGGGCACTTCGCGTCCGTTCACGCCCTCTTCCTCGACGAGGACCCCAGGGTGGGCACCTGGCCGGAGGTGGTGAAGGCCCGGCGGGTGGTCGTTGTCCCCTTCTTCGCGTCCGAGGGCTGGCACACCCTGGAGACCATCCCCGAGGACATGGGCCTGACGGGCGAGGTGACGTGCTTCCCGGACAACCCCCACGGCCCGCAGACGGTGTACTACGCCAAGCCGGTGGGCACTCACCCGGCCGTCGCGGACGTGATCCTGCACCTCGCCGAGGAGGCGCGCGGGGCGTCCGAGCGGGGTGGCGACGAGGACCGGGCGCACGCGGAGACCTGGGCCGCCTTCCTGACCCTGGCCCGGGAGGGGATCCGCGTGGGCGAGGCGCTCATCACGCCCCACGCGGGCATGTTCGAGCTGCGCCACATGCTCGACGAGGGCCGCCCGAGTGACGACCTCACCACCGTCGTCACGCCGGAGGGGCTGCGCGACCTCACCCGCCGGGATGAGGGCGGGCACCACCGCCCGGTCCACACCTTCCGCAACCTGCCGCGCGGCTGGCGGGCCGTGCTGTCGGAGGACGACCTGCCGCGCGGCGTCCACAACCTCTACCCCGCCGTGGTCGAGGAGGGGTACGCCCACCACCGCCATACGCTGCGGCCCACCCCCTGGCCGACGACCGCCCGCCGCCAAACCGGCATCTACGCCAAGGTGCAGCGGGCCACCCCCGACCAGGTTGAGGCCGTGGCGAGGGACGTGTGCAGCGGCTGCCTCAAGACCCGCCTGTGGGCCGGGGAGCGGCTGGGCCGCACCTTTTTCGCGGGCGTGCCCGGCGCCATCCCCTGCCCCGAGGCCTGCACCTACTTCATCGCCGAGGTGCGCGAGGAGGTCAGCGGCAAGCGTGGTCAGACGGCCCAGGGGCACGAGGACTGAGGAGTACGGGAGGGCGCCCGCGTCCTGTTGTCCCCTCACCTCCGGGTGAGAGAATGCCTGCCATGACCGCCCCGCAGGCTCCTCGCCCCGCCGCCCGTCCCAAAGCCCGCCCGGGCATTCCGAAAACCGTCTGGGACCTCGTCTTCACCCTCGTCATCCCCATCCTGATCCTGAGCCCGAACATGCTGGGGAGCGGGATCAGCGTGGCGGAGCTGCTGGGCGGGGGGACGACGGGCAATGTCCGGGCGTACCTGATCGCCGCGCTGATTCCCGTCGCCTACGTGCTGATCGACCTGATCGTGAACCGCAACGTCAGCCCGGTCGCCCTGATCGGCGGGGCGGGGGCGATCTTCAGCGGCGCGCTCGCCTTCTGGTATGTGGACGGCTTCTGGTACGCGATCAAGGACAGCGCCCGCTCCTACCTGACGGGCATCCTCTTCCTGCTCAGCGCCCTGACGAGCGTGCCCCTCTTCCGCGTCTTTCTCGACGCCGCCAGCATCGGCGAGAAGCCGGAGGACCGGGCGGCCACCCAGCAGGCGATGCGCGACGCGACCGTTCACAGAGGCCTGGTTGCGGGCACGGTCGTCTTCGCGGTCGTGGACCTGATCGGCGGCGTGGTGAACAGCTTCGTGAACTACGGGCGCGTGACGGCCAAGTTCGGCACCGACGCCTTCAACGCCCAGGTCGCCGAGGTGAACGCCATCATGCGCGTGCCCGGCATGGTCATCAGCCTAATCGGCGTGGCCCTCGCCATCTGGCTCGTGCAGTCGGCCGTGAAGCGCCGCTACGGGGCCGGGGCGAGCCTGCTGGAGCCCTCGAAGCTGGCCGCCAGGATGCGAGAGCGGGGGGAAGTCGGCGCGTAGGCTGTAACTCTCAGCACCGCGTAAAGGCCCCACCGCGCGTGGGGTCTTTTCTCCTCCTCTACTCCCCCGTCCGCGCCCGCCGCTTCTGGTACGCCCCGGTCAATAACTCCGCGATGTACTCGCGGGTGAAGGGCATTCCGCTCGCCTCAGCGGCGGCGATCTCGGCGTCGCGGTTGTAGGTCAGGCGCACGAAGGTGGCGCTGTGGGCGGGACTGTTCGGGTCGAATTCCAGGACGAGATAGCTGGGGAGCGTGCTGTCGAGCGGATTGCCCACCGACCCCGTGTTGATGAGGGGACGGCCCTCCACGTCGAGCATCAGCGTCTCGTGGACGTCGGCGTAGACGAGGGCGTCGGCATACTGGTGCAGGGCGAACTGCGGATTGGGGGTGTAGGCGTCGAGCTGCTCGGCCAGGCTGGAGTGCGGGTACAGGCGGTGAAAGAGGCCCTTGGAACTCGCGTGGACGAATCGCCACCACGCCCCGCCGAACTGCTCCTCGATGCCGTAGGGAAGCCCCGCCAGGTAGGCCAGCGCCTCCGGCGAGAGCTTGGAGCGCGGCCAGAGGTCCTGGGGGCGGTTGGTGGCCCCCGCGACCCGGGCGTCCCAGTTGCCCTGGATCACGCGCGTGGCGTACGCCTGGGTCCATTCGACCACTTCCTTCGGGCGCGGCCCCTTGCCGACCAGGTCGCCCAGCACCCACAATTCCGTAATCCCCCGTCTCCGCACGTCCGCGTGTACGGCCAGCGTCGCCTCCAGATTGGCGTGCAGGTCCGCGAGAACGGCGAGCCGGATCATGGGGGGCAGTCTAGCCCAGCAGGACGGGCCGTCAGGAGAAAGTCAAGGAAGGAATTAGGGGCGGGGCTCAGGCCTTCCCCCTTTACGCTGGGAGGACATGAGCGCCGAACCCCCCCTCAGCCACGCGGCCCTTCTGCGGGTCCTCGGGTCGGACTACGGCCTTGAGCTGGACATGGTGACGTTCCTGCCCGGGGGGACGGCTCCCGCCTACCGGGCTGAAGGACCGAGCGGCCACTTTTTCGTCAAGGTGCTGCCGGAGACGGCCTACGGGGCCGAGGTCAAAGAGCGAATTTCCGCAGAGGTGCCGCTCCTGCGGGCGCTGCGGGAGTCGGGCGTGCTTCCCCTGGTGCCCTCTCCCCTGCCGACCCGGTCAGGAAACGATCTCTCCCGTGTGGAGGACTACTCACTCGTCGTCCACGAGTGGATCGAGGCAAGCAACCTGGGGGCGGATTGGACGGCGGCGCTGGGCGAACTCGCGCCCCTTCTCGGCCGCCTGCACGCCGGGACGGAGGCGATCAAAGCGGCTGTTCAGCGCCTGCCGGTGCCCCCGGAGGACTTCGGTCTGCCCTTCCAGGAGGGGCTGCGGCGTGACCTGAAGCTTTTGCGGGGGAGCCTACCCGATGCGAGGGCTGGCGTTCGCGCCCTCCGCGACCTCCTCCTGCCGTATGAAAACGTTCTCCAGCTTCTCCTCGAACGGGCACAATCCTTCCAGGCGGCAGCCCGCTCCCGTCCCCACTCCCTCGTCGTGTGCCACACGGACGCGCACGGCGGGAACGTGATGCGGGATGCGGCTGGCGCCCTCTGGATCATCGACTGGGAGACGGCCCGGCTCGCGCCGCCCGAGCACGACCTGTGGATGCTGCACGCGCGGTTGCCGGAAGTCCTGCCTGCCTACGAAGCGGCGGCAGGCCGAAGTGCGGACCTCGACCCCGACGTGCTGGGCTTTTACTTCTGCCGCCGTGCGCTGGAGGACCTCGCCCTGGACGTGAACATGATCCTGCACCAGAACACCCGGCCCGAGCAGGACGAGGCCAACCTCACGGTCCTGGAGCGGTACGTCCTCCCCAGCGTGGCGCAGACGGAGGAGGAGCTGGCGCGGTTGCTGACGGCCCTGGAGGGGCGCTGACCCGCTACAGCCCCCCCCGGGGATTCACGTCCACCCGGACCCGCGCCTTCCACGAGCGGTCGAGGGTGGAGAGCAGTTGCGCCAGGCGCTTGTCGTCGCGGGCGCGCAGCAGGAGGTGGTAGGGGTACACGCCGCGCAGGCGGGCGACCGGGCTGGGGGCGGGACCCAGCACCTCCCCGGTGGTCGCCCCCGCCCCGTGCAGGGCCTCGAAGACCTCCTGCGCGGCCACCTTCGCGCGCACGGGGTCGCGGGCGGCGACCTCGACCTGCGCGAGGCGGGCGTGCGGCGGGTAGCCCAGCGCGGCGCGAGCGCGCTCCTCGGCGGCGGGGTAGGCGAGGGCGTCGCGGCCCTCGACCATCACCTTGAGCGCGGGGTGGTCGGCCTGGAAGGTCTGCACGACGAGCAGGGGGGCGCGGTCGGGGTGCCACTCGCCGAGCTGACGCAGCAGACGGTGATAGCGCTCGGAGGCGCGGAAGTCGGAGATATTGAGCCAGGTGTCGGCCAGGGTGACGCCGATCAGGGCGAGGTTGGGGGGCGCCTCCTGCGAGAGGAGAAGCTGGGTGCCCACGACCACGCCGCTCTCCCCGGCGTACAGGGGGGACAGGTCGTCCTGGCGGTCGCGGTCGCAGCGGTAGACGGGCAGGCCGGGGGCGAGCTTCTCGACTGTCTGGGCGATCCATTCCGTGCCGGGGCCGCGCGCCTTCCACATCCGCTCGCCGCAGCGGTCGCAGCGGTCGGGGATGCTCTCGTGGTAGCCGCACTGGTGGCAGGTGAGTTGCCGCGTCTCCTGATGAAACCGCAGCGGCACGTCGCAGTTACGGCACCCCGGCGTGTGTTCGCAGCTCGGGCAGCGCAGCAGGGCCGAGTACCCCCGCCGGGGCGCGAGGAGGGCCGCTTGCCTTCCGCGCTCCTGCACCTGCCGCAGCAGCCGCGCGAGGTCGTGGCTGACCGGATACCCCAGGTCCCCGGGGGTGAGGTGGACGCCCGACAGCGGGCCGAGTTCCGGCTGCTCGGGGGGGTTGGCGTAGTCCACCACGTGGACCCGGGCGCGGGGTGGGGGCAGCACGGCGCCGGGCAACGGGACACTCTCGGCGGCGGGGGCACTGCCAATCAGGGCGAGCGTGGCTCCCTGCCTGGAGGCCACCCGCGCGGCCACGTCCGGGATGAAGGCCTGCGACCCAGCCGGGAGCTTGTACGCGTCGCTGCCCTCCTCGAGCACGACGACCAGGGCGGGGTCGGCGAGGGGCGCGGCCAGGGCGAGGTAGCTCCCGATCACCAATCGCGCCCGGTCCGAACGGACGAGCCCCCAGGCGTACTCCCGCTGCACCTCGTTCAGCCCACCGCTGATCTGGACGGCGCGGGTGCCCGCTGTGGCGGCGAGACCGCTCAGCCCCTCCCAGGCACGGCGCAGCGTCGCGTGGTCGGGCGCGAGGACCAGGACGCCCCGTCCCTGCGCGAGCAGCCGGAGGAGGCGCGGCGCCAGGGTGCGAAAGCGCGAGGCGGGCCGCCCGCCGTGCAACCGCCACGCGGGGACTTCCGGCAGGCGGTCGGGTTCGGAGGTGGTCCAGGGCGTCCCCGACTCGGGCATCGGGGGCGGGGGTGCAGGTTCCTGCACCGTGGCCGCCCAGCCCCGTGCCGCCAGCGTCCCCGCCTGCGTGGGCGAGAGGGGCACCCCGTCCGCCGTCGCGCCGTTCGCCCAGGCACTGAGCGACTCGACCGGGCCGTTCGCCCGCAGCCACTCCCAGGCGGGGGGTGGGGGGGCGTCCTCGGCCACGTAGCCAGCGCCGCCCACGTTCAGCACGCCCGAGACCACCCCGGCGCTCACGCCCACCCCGCGTGCCCAGGCGCTCAGGCTGTCCTGCGGGCCATGCTCGGCGAGCCACGTCCAGGCGACCCGGCCCTTGGGCGTGAGGGTGGCGGGGGCTTCCGGGGCGGCACGCAGCATGGTCACCTGGCGGGCGGCGGCGGGAACAGCGGCGAGCGGGCGCGCCCGCACCACACCGCGCGTTCGGGGCACTGGCCGGAACGCCTCCTCCAGCAGACCCTGCTCACGGATGGCGTCCAGCAGAGCGGGGGAAAACCCCGCCGCATCCGTCCAGCCCGGCCCCGGCACCCGGCGGGCGAAGGCACCCAGGTCAGCCCCCTCCACGGCCCGGACCCGGTGTTCGTACCGCACGCTCCAACCCACGCCCAGGAGGTCCCCCCAGACGAGTCCGGCGGGCAGGCGGGCGTCCCGCGCCCAGGCGGTGACGGCCTCCACGGTAGCGGGAGGCACCCACGGCCCCTCCTCGTCGTCGAGGACGTGGACGACCTCACGCAGGCGGTGGGCGCCGTGGGGGTCCCCCTCGCCCACGACCAGACCCACGGTAAGGTCGCCCCGCCAGGGGACCAGGACCCGGCAACCCAGTGGCACCGCGCCCCCGCGGCCGTGCGGCGCGGCGTAGTCGAGCGCCGGGACGGGCAGGGGCACCACCACCCGCCAGGGCACCGGGAAGGGGGAGGAGCCGGGCGGGGTCACGCGCCCGAAGCTAGCGCAAGCGGGGCGGCGCTGGGGGTGGGGCGCGTGCCAAAGTCCAGCCCCGGCAGGCCATACTGACCCATGTTGAGAATCGGGTCCATCGTGTGGGGCGTGCGGGACGTGCCACGGGCCGTGGGTGTGCCGCGCTCAACTACCGCCCGCGCGAGGAGCCGGAGGCCGACTGGGCGGTGCTCGTGCCGCGGGCGGGTGCGGGCGTGCAGCTTGCCCTTAAACTCGTCACGTCGGAGGCGAAGACGCACCGCAGGCACCACCTCGACCTCTACGCCGGAAACCAGGCGGCGGAGGTTGAGCGGCTGCTGGGGCTCGGTGCCGAGCGGGTGGAGTGGCGTTACGAGCCGGGAGCGGATTACGTCGTCCTCGCCGATCCTGACGGCAACCGTTTCTGTGTAGTGCAGAAGGCTGAGTAGACGGGCGACTGGACGGCTGAGGTGCTGGGGCCGCGGGCGTATTACCCTGGCCCCCGTGACTGTTGCGCCCACCGCCTCCACCCCGCCCTCTCCCGTTCGTGCAGGTCTGGGGCTGGCCCTGCTGGCGGCCGTGGGCTTCGGTACGCTGGGGGTGTGGGGCAAGCTCGCAGCGCAGGTGGGGCTGGACCCCTTCGCGGCGCTCGCCTGGCGTTTCGGGCTGGTCGCCCTGATCCTGCTTCCGCTGACGGGCCGGGGTCTGAGCTGGCGGCAGCGCGGGCCGCTGCTGGCGGTGGGTCTGCTCTACACCGTGGCGACGACCTGCTACTTCGCGGCGCTGGACCGCATCACGGCGGGCACGACGAGCCTGCTGCTCTACCTCGCGCCCGCGTTCGTGATCCTGTTCGGGTGGCTGCTGGGGCGGAGACCGGATGCCCCCCGTCTGGTCGCTGTGGCCTTGGCCGCCCTCGGGCTGGGGCTGGTCATCGGGATTCCGGGGGCGGGCGACCGCGACCCGCTGGGCCTGGGGCTGGCGGCGGGGGCGGGGGCGCTCTACGCCGCGTATCTGCTCGCCTCGGAGCGCTGGCTGTCCGGCGTGGCACCGCTGGCCTCGACGGGGCACATGGCGCTGGTCGGCGGCCTGTCCTTCGCGGCCCTCTCGGCAGGCCGGGGCACACTGCACGTCCCCACCACACCCGAGCAGTGGGGCGTCATCCTCGGCATGGCGGCGCTCGCCACGCTGGTCGCCGTTCCCGCCCTGTATGGGGCCATCGCGCGGCTGGGGGCAGCCCGCGCCAGCCTGATCGGCACGCTGGAGCCGCTGTTCACGGTGCTGCTCGCGGCGCTGATCCTCGCCGAGCCCCTGCGGATGGGCGTGCTGCTGGGCGGGGCGCTGATCCTGGCGGGCGCGGTGCTGGCGCAGCGGAGGTCGTGAAACCCCCTCCCGCTGCGCCACATGGCGGACGAAGGAGCCCGGCGCCGTCCGTACACTGAGCCATGACCTCGACGGCACCGAACGGCTGGCGGACCTTCCTCACCCTGTGGGGTACTCAGTCCCTCAGCGTTGTGGGCAGCGCCCTGTCGTACTTCGCCATCACGATCTACCTCACGACGACGCTCTACCCGGACCCGGGGCAGAAAGCGAGCCTCGCCTTCGCGCTCTCGGCGGTGGCGCTCGCGGGGGCGCTGCCCGCCATCTTCGGCGCCCCGGTCGCGGGCGCGTGGGCCGACCGGCACGACCGCAAGCGGGTGATGTTCACCTGCGACCTGGGCAGTGCGCTCGTGAGCCTCGCGCTCGGCCTGCTCGTGATCCTGGGCGCCCTGCCGCTGTGGGTCCTCGTGCCGCTCGTCGCGCTGAGTTCATTTCTGGGCTCCTTTCACGGAGCGGCCTTCGACACGAGCTACGCGGTTCTCGTCCCGCCGGAGCGCCTGCCACGCGCCAACGGCATGATGCAGACGCTGTGGACGCTCTCCGGCCTGCTCGCGCCCGGCCTCGCCGCCTTCCTGATCGCCCTGCCCGCACTGCTGGGCCAGCGGGGCATTGAGGTGCCCTTTCTGCAAAACGGTACGGCGCTCGTCTTCCTGCTCGACGGGCTGACGTTCCTGGTGGCGGGGTTCGTGCTGTGGCGGCTGCATATCCCCACCCCGAAACGCACGGACGCCGTACCCAAAAGCCTGCTGTCGGATGTCGGCTTCGGCTTCCGGTACATCCTGGCGCGCAGGCCGCTGCTGTGGCTGCTGGGCACCTTCAGCGTCGCCAACTTTGTCGGGGCGCCCCTCGGCGTGTTCGAGCCCCTGATCGTGAAGTTCACCCTCGGGCCGGACTGGCAGGCGCGGGGCCTCACCTTCGAGGCGGCCCTCGCCCTCCTCGCCACGGTGGGGGGCGTCGGTGGCGTGCTGGGGGGACTGTTCATCTCGTCGTGGGGAGGGCTGAAAGAGCGGCGTGTCCTGGGCGTCCTCGTGCCGATGATCCTGGGGGGATTCGCCCTGGTCGCCTTCGCCTTCTCGCGCAACCTCTACCTCAGCGCGGCCCTTCTTGGCCTGAACTTCTTCACCATCCCGGTCCTGAACGCGCACTCCCAGGCGATCTGGCAGACGCAGGTGCCGCCCGAGATGCAGGGGCGCGTGTTCAGCGTGCGCCGCCTGATCGCGCAGTGTACCGGCCCCTTCGCCACCTTCCTGGCGGGCATCGCGGGCGGCCTCTTTCCCCCGGCGAGCATCCTGCTCGTCCTTGGCATTGCCCAGATCGCGTTCTGCATGGCGCAACTCTTCAACCCGTACCTGCGCCGCGTCGAGGACCGGGCGTGGCTGGAAGAACTGGCAACCCAGCGCGCCGCCACCTGAGGGGATGAGCGGGGAGCCCCTGCCTCTTTCCCCCGTCCGGCCTTATTCTGAACCCGGTTCAATAAGGAGGCGGGATGAGGGGACTCGGGCGGCTGGGACGGGGCTTGTTGTGGGTGGTGCTGCTGGTGCTGATGGCGGCCTTGGGGGGGGTGGTGTGGCTGAAGGCCACCTCCAATCCCCGGGTGAGCGGGACGATGACCCTGCCGGGCCTGTCGGGGCCAGTGACGATCACGCGCGATGCCTGGGGCGTGCCGCACATCCGGGCGCAGGCGTCAGATGAGGACGCGATGTTCGCCCTGGGCCTCGTCCACTGGCAGGACCGGGCGTGGCAGATGGACTTTCAGCGCCGCGTGTCGCAGGGGCGGCTCGCCGAGGTGCTGGGTGAAGCCGCTCTTCCACAGGACCGTTTTCTGCGAACCTGGGGCTTTTACCGCGCCGCGCAGTCGGCCCTCCCCGCCCTCTCGGAACGGTCGCGCCGGATGGTGCGGGCCTACACGGCGGGCGTGAATGCCGGAATGAGCCAGGGCAAGGTCGCCCCTGAGTTCCGCATCCTGGGCTACACCCCCGAACCATGGACAGACGTGGACTCCATCGCCTGGAGCAAGCTGATGGCCTACGACCTGGGCGGCAACTACGACGACGAACTGCTGGGCACCCGCGTCCTGAAACGCCTGGGCAAGGGCGGGCTGGACGAGGTCATGCCCCCCTATCCCCAGGACGGGCCGACCATCCTCAGCCGGGACGAGCTGGGGCTGGGCGCGCGGGCCGGGGAGACGGACACGCCCCGGGCCATCCTCCCCGACGCCACCCTGAGCGCCCTGCAAGCCCACCTCGACGCCGCCCGTACCCTCGGGATGGATCGGGTGCCGGGCAAAGGGAGCAACGACTGGGTGATCGGCGGCAAACGCACCGCGAGCGGCAAGCCCATCCTGGCCGACGACCCCCACCTCGCCCTGTCCAGCCCGATGCTGTGGTATCTGGCTGACGTGCGGGGGCCGACCCTGCGCGCCATCGGCGCCTCCATCCCCGGCCTGCCCGGCATCGTGATCGGGCGCAACGACCGTCTGGCCTGGGGCGTGACGAACATGAACCCCGACGTGCAGGACCTCTACATCGAGCCTGCAACGGCCAAGCTGACCACGCGCACCGAGGTCATCAAGGTGAAGGGCGGCCGAGACGTGCGCCTCGCTGTCCGCGAGAGCGCCCACGGCCCCATCGTGAGCGACGTGGGCGCGGGCGACCTGGGGCCGCGCGTGGCGTTGAAGTGGACGGCGCTGCAACCCGGCGACACGACGTTTGACGCCTTCCTCGGCCTGAACTACGCCAGGAACTGGGGGGACTTCACGGCGGCGCTTGAGAAGTACGTCGCCCCCAGCCAGAACTTCGTGTACGCCGACGTAGACGGCAACACCGGTTACTACGCCCCCGGCCGCGTCCCCATCCGGCGGGGCTGGGACGGCTCGCTGCCCGTGCCCGGCGACGGCTCGCACGAGTGGACGGGGTACATCCCCTTCGCCCGGCTGCCCCACACCTACAACCCTGCCGATGGGCTGGTCGTCACCGCGAACAACAAGGTCGTGCCGGGCGGCTACCCCTACAATCTCGCCAACATCCGCAACTGGGCCGAGCCGTACCGCGCCGAGCGCATCACTGACCTGCTAAGCGCCCAGCCCACCGGCCTGACGCTGGACGACGTGAAGCGGGTTCAGCTCGACACGGTCAGCCTGGTGTGGCGCGACCTGAAGCCTCTGCTGCTCACGACCCGGCCCGAGGGGGACCTCAGCCGCCGCGCCCTGGAAATGCTGCGCGGCTGGGACGGCAACCAGACCACCACCAGCGTGCCCAGCACCATCTTCGAGGCGTGGCTTGCCGAACTTCAGGCGATGGCGCAGGACGAGCTGGGGGACGGCACCCGCCTGAACAGCCTGGCGGTGCGAAACCAGCTCCGGCAGGGCGGCGAGCTGTGCCGCGACGAGGCGGACGGGCAGCAGGACTGCGCGGGCGAGTTGCGCTCCAGCCTGGGACGCGCCGTGGAGAAGCTCGCCGCCCGCCTCGGCCCCAACCCAGCGGATTGGACGTACGGTAAGGTCCACACGGTCGCCAGCAACCACCGCGCCTTTGGGGGCGTAAAGGCCCTCGCCTGGCTCTTCAACCACTCCACGCCCACCAACGGCGGCACCAACACGGTCAACGTCGCCCGCCCCGACCCCGACACCATGCGGCAGACCCACGGTCCCAGCTACCGCCAGATCGTGGACCTCTCGAACATGAACCGCAGCGTGTACGTGGGCAGCCTGGGTCAGGGCGGCAACCCCCTGGGCGAGCATGTGACCGACCAGCAGACCCTCTGGTCGGCGGGCCAGTACCTCCCCATGAGCACTGACGAGGGGGACTGGGGTAAAACCCGGACGCTGACGTTGAATCCGGGGCGGTAAGGAGGGGGAGGGGGGAGAGGCGAGTGCAGGGAGGTTGCGGGCTCGCCTCTATTTATTTCGGCCCTTTTGGCTTAACACGACTCTTAGGGGCTTTACCGGGCACCCCCTCCGTATCCGATCTGCCCCACCCCCCTCCCAACCTCCCCCGCACAGGGGGAGGAACGACGCAAAAGCTCCAGCTTTTCAAAACCGTCTCTTGTGGACGGCCCATTCCCACCATCGGCTGGCTCTCGCACGGCCTTCACCCCGCCTTGCTCGCGCAGCGAGACGCTGGGCACGCGGCTTGAAGCACAAGAAGATCAAACATTGCGCGTAGAGAAAGGCGACCACGGGCGCAGCGGGCAGGCCCTTTGCCTAGCGCGGCGCCACTCCCCCCAGCCCACGGCGGGGGCTGGGGGGGTGGGGGCAAACCGTAGCAGGATCCCTGCCCCTACCCCCCCTCCCCCTGAAGCGTCAGCACCAGCCGCCGCCCGCCCCCCTCCTCCCGGTGCTCGCACAGATAGATGCCCTGCCACGTCCCCAACGCCAGCCGCCCTTCCCTCACTGGCAGCGTGAGCGACGGTCCGAGCAGGCTGGCCTTGACATGCGCCGCCATGTCGTCCGGCCCCTCCAACGTGTGTTCGAACTCCCGCCACCCATCCGGGACGAGGTGGTTGAAAAACCGCTCGAAGTCGCGCCGCACATCCGGCGAGGCGTTCTCGTTCAGTGCCAGGCTGGCGGAGGTGTGCGCGATGAAGACGTGGAGCAGGCCCACTCTCACCCGCGCGAATTCTGGGACGGCCCCTACCACCTCCCGGGTGATGAGGTGAAAGCCGCGCGGAAAGGGCCTGAGCCGCAGGTCGTGTTGTGCCCACATGGGGATAGGGTACGGGCCTCACCCCGCCGTTTAACTGGTGGGGAACAGGATGGCGTATGACGAACTCTCCTTCCCGACGCTTCGACGCCCGGCGGGCCACAGGTCGGCTGCTGCTCCTGACCGGGAGCCTGGTGGGCGGCCTGACCGTGTACTGGCTCACGCCCAGGGCCGCCGCATCCTCGCAGAGCGTGGCTTCCACTTCGGCAGACGCCGCGCAGGACCAGTGGGCGGCGGGCAATGGCGACTTCGGTGGGAACGGGTGGACCGCGCCCGACTCCCCATACCCGCCGGGGGATCAGCAGGACTTCCGGCCTTCTTTCAGTGGGCAGCCGTCACAGGCGCCGCAGGGCTGGACGAGGGGGTCGTGATGCCCTCCCCCGATAGACCCGACCTCACGATCCGGGCGTTGGGTACTCAGGTCCGGGCGTGGGGAGCCGGGGCCTTCGAGGCGCTGGCCGAGGTGCGGCGGCTGGAACGGCTCCTCACCCGCTTCACGCCGTCCCCGCTGACCCGCCTGAACGGGGCGGGGGAACTGCGGGACCCGCCCGCCGAACTGGTGGAGGCCCTGCGGCACGCCCTGACGGTCGCTCAGGAGACACGGGGGTGGGTCACGCCGACCGTCCTCCCCGCACTGGAAGTCGCCGGGTACAGGCAGGGGCCGGGAGACGGGCGGGGCGGGGACGCGGTGCTGGTCCCGGACACGGCGGGCATCGTGGTCCGTGACGAGATCATCCGCCTCCCACCGGGCGTGCGCCTTGACCTCGGCGGCACGGCCAAGGGCTGGATCGCCGGGCGGGCGGGCCGCCTGCTGCGCGGCCCCGGGCTGGTGGACGCCGGGGGGGACCTGCACCTGAGGCTGGACCGTCCCGGGACCGTGGGGATCGAGACGCCCACGGGCACGCCCGCCTTCGTGGAGCTGCCCCGGGGCGAGCATGGCGTGGCGACGAGCAGTGTCCTCCGCCGGGCCTGGCCGGGGGGACACCACCTGATCGACCCGCACACAGGCGCCCCAGCCCACACCCGCTTCGTCCAGGTCACCGCCGTCACGGGGGACGTGCGAACCGCCGAGACGCTCGCCAAGCTGGCCCTGCTCGGTGCCGATGAGGTGCTGGAGGAACACCTGGCGGCCCAGCCGGGAGCGCGGCTGCTGGCCTACGAGGCGAGCGGCGCGACGTGGACATGGGAGGGGCAGACCTGGGGGAGGTGGGCCGCGTGACGCCCCGCACCGGAGGACCCGTCCGGGAGAATGCCCTGCTCGACGACCCACGCAACACCCTGATCACCGCCGCGCTCCTGTTCGCCTTCTCCGCGGCCTACGTCCTGTGCTGGCTGGGTATGGGGCCGCAGACCCTGGCCTGGACGCTGAACCGGGCGACCGGCACCGCCGCGTACCTGCTGCTGGCGCTCACGACCGCCACAGGTGCCCTGCTGGGCAGCCGCTCGGCCCCCCGCTGGCTCACCCGGGCGCAGCAGGGCGGGTGGCACGGCGTGGCCTCGGGCTTCGCACTCGCCCTGGGTGGGCTGCACGGGTTGCTGCTCACGGTGGACGCGCAGTATCCGCAGCGGCTGACGGCGGTGCTGATCCCCGGGGCGAGCACCGTCCACCCCTCCCGGTCGCGCTGGGCACGCTGGGGGGGTACGGCCTGCTCCTCGTCGTGGTCAGCACCCGACTGCGGCCCCGGCTGTCCCCCCAGGTCTGGAAGGGGCTGCACCTGACGGCCTACCCCGCATTTGTCCTCCTGACCCTGCACGGGATGGGGGCGGGCAGCGATCACCTCGGGGGGCTGTACGGGGTGAGCGTGGCGGCGGTGCTCTTCACCTTCGGCCTGCGCCTGCTGGACGAACGTGCCCGGCGGCGCGCGTAGGGCAGCCCTCACCCTCCGACCTTAGCCTGCTCCCCACCCCATGCGACGCCTTCTCATGCCCACCCTGTTGACTGCCCTCATGACCGGTCCCGCTACCGCCCTCTCGACCGTCACGCTGCCACTCCGGGTGCCGCTGACCGGGGTGCAGGAGGCCGCGAACGCCCGGGTGCCTGCCGAGTTCGCCCGCCTGGACGAGACGCGGGACTTCCTGGGCGGCCTGCTGAGCGTGAAGCTCACCGGGACGGTCACCCGCACCGGGCACGTCAGCGTGAAGCCCGCCCCCGAGGGGGACGCCCTGATCGTGAGCGTGCCCATCCGCGCGAGCTTCCGGGCCGCTCCGACGGGGCTGGGGGCGTTCCTGACGCGGGATTTCGGTGGCGCCGCGACCGTGAGCCTGAAGGTCCGGCCCTTCGTCACCCCCGAGTGGGAGGCGGGGGCGCAGGTGACCGGGGAGGCGACCTGGACCGACCCCCTCAGCCTGGAACTCAAGCCGGGCGTCCCAGTGAGTGTGCAGGCCCTGGTAGACAGTCAGGTGCGCGCCCAGCTCGACCGGGTGGCGGCGGAGGTGGCGCGGGCGGTGCGCGAGGGGGCCGACCTGCGGGCACGGGCCGGAACCCTGTGGGCGCGGGCACAGCAACCCTGGACGCTCCCCACCCCCGACCCCGCCTACGCCCGGGTGACGCCCCGCGGCCTGACCGTCAGCCCCTTCCGCTTCACTCCAGAGGCGCTGGGGCTGACGGTGGGGGCGGCGTTCGACCTGTCGGCGGGCCTGGGCCGCGCACCCACACAGGCTCCGGTGCCCCTTCCCGCCCTGAAGGTCGCCGCGCCCTCTTCCCCGGGTGTGGACCTGAGCGTGCCCGTGCGCCTGCCGTACCCCGAACTCTCGAAGGCGGCCACCCGCGCGGCCACCGAGCGTCCCCTGACGCTGCCCGTGCCCCTCTCCCCCACCCTGCGTGTGACGGACGTGGCCGTGAAGCCCCGGGGAGGAAAGCTGAACGCCGCTATCACTGTCACCATCTCCGGGCCTCTCGGCCTGAGCGTGCGCGCGACCTCGGACGTGACGGGCACGCCAACGCTCGACCCCTCGGGCCGAGTTCTCACCCTGAGCGGCGTGACGGTGAGTACCCGCCGCGAGGGGCTGACGGGGCGCGTGATCGGCTGGCTGGCCGACGCCCGCGCGCAGGCCTACCTCGCCCGGGCCGCCCGCTTCGATCTTGCTGGACGGTTGGCCGAGGCCCAAAGGCAGATGCAGTCCCGGCTGCCCTTCACGCCCGCCCCCGGGGTGGAACTGGCGGGAACGGTCGGCCCGCTCCGGCTGACCGCTCTCAATGTCACGCCCGACGCCCTGATCGTCACGGCGGCGGTGAGCGGGGAGCTGCGGGCAAAGGTGGAGGTGGAGAAAATCAGGTGAGGGGAACAGCACTGGTCGGAGGCGTCCTGGTGACCTCCGAATAGCCAAGTTCCGAGAGTCCGCGCTGAGACGGAATCTTGTGCTCCTCCTCCTTGAGGAGGGAGGCTGGGACTGGTACAGCTCCGCAAATGAACGGGCACGCTCTGCGGCGCGGCCGAATCCCGACACCCCGCAGAACGTACCGAACTCTTCAACAGGGAAAAGCGGCACACAACCTCGCCGTGTGCCGCCCTCTCCCCTACGCCCTCAACGACGCCCAAAGGACGTGTTTCCACCCACACTCGTCGAGCCCGTGGACGTACGTCCCAGGTCCCCGCCGCGTCCAACGCCCTGGGGCTGGGGCGACTGGGCCGCGGCGGCAGGAGGCGGCGCATAGCTCGCGCCCCCGGTGCCCGCACTGGCGTCGTTGGCGAGGCGGGCGAACTCCTTGGGGTCCACCGCCCGCGCCACGCCCGTGTCGTAGGAGATCACGCGGCGGCGGTACAGGTTGGCGAGGAAGGCGTCCATCGTGACCATGCCCTCCCGCGCGCTCGTCTGCATGGTAGACACGATCTGGTAGGTCTTGCCCTCGCGGATCAGCGCCCGGACGGCGGGGTTGGCGATCAGCAGTTCGTAGGCCAGGACGCGGCCCGGCCCATCGGCGCGGGGCAGGAGCTGCTGGGTCATCACCGCGACGAGGTTGTTGGCGAGCTGGACCCGAATCTGCTCCTGCTGCTCTTCGGGGAACACGTCCACGATGCGGTCGATGGACTCGGGGGCCGAGTTCGTGTGCAGGGTGCCCATCACGAGGTGCCCGGTCTCGGCGGCGGTGACGGCGGCGCGGATGGTCTCGTAGTCGCGCATCTCACCCACCAAGATCACGTCGGGGGCCTGACGCAGGGAGGCACGCAGGGCGTCCTGGAAGCTCAGGGTGTCGGCCCCGATCTCGCGCTGGTTCACCACGCTCTGCTTGTGGAAGTGCATGAACTCGATGGGGTCCTCGATGGTCACGATGTGCAGCTTCCGGGTCGAGTTGATGTGGTCGATCATCGCGGCGAGCGTGGTGCTCTTGCCCGAGCCGGTGGGACCGGTGACGAGGACCAGCCCGCGCGGCGAGGTGGCGATGTCAATGACCTGCTGCGGCAACCCCATCTCCTGCGCGCTGCGGATCGTCGTGGGGATCAGGCGCAGCACGCCGCCCACGAACCCGCGCTGCATGAAGGCGTTCACGCGGAAGCGGGCCTTTTCTCCCAGCGCGAAGGAGAAGTCCAGTTCCCGCTTCTCCTCGAAGGTGCGCTGCTGGCGCTCGTTCATCATCGAGTACATCAGCTTGCGGGTGTCGGTCGCGGCGAGTTCGGCAAAGCCCGGCGACTCGTAGGTGCCGTGAATCTTGATCTGAGGGGGCAGCCCGACAGTCAGGATGATGTCGGACGCACCCTTCTCGACGGCCAGGCGCAGGATATCGGTGATGTCGGGGGCGGGCTGGGGCATGGGATAACCTCGGGGGGAAAGAGGATGATGGTGAGTGATCAGTCGGAAAAGGGCTTGATCGCTGGCGGCTAGCTGCTCGTGACCGCCAGCACCTCCTCCAGGGTGGTGAGCCCCTGAAGGGCCTTCTCGATGCCGTCCTGGCGAAGGGTTCGCATCCCGCTCTCGCGCAGGGCCACGTCGCGGATCTCGGAGGCCGTCTGCCCAGCCCCGATGGCGCGGCGCAGGGGGTCGTCGATGACCATGAGTTCGTGGATGCCCATGCGGCCCTTGTAGCCGGTTCCGCCGCAGCGGGGGCAGCCCGCTCCGCGCATCAGCTGGGCGCCCCGCACCTCGTCCTCGCCCAGGCCCAGACGGCGCAGCACGTCGGGGTCGGCGTTCGTGGGCTGCCTACACTCGGTGCAGACCCGGCGCACCAGGCGCTGCGCGAGCACCCCCGCCACCGCCGCGGAGATGTTGAAGTGCTCCACACCCATCTCCTCCATGCGGGTGATCGCGCCCGGCGCGTCGTTCGTGTGCAGGGTCGCCAGCACCAGGTGGCCCGTCAGCGCGGCCTCGGTGGCGATCTTGGCGGTCTCGGTGTCGCGGATCTCGCCCACGAAGATGATGTCGGGGTCCTGGCGCAGGAAGGCCCGCAGCGCCCGCGCGAAGGTCATCCCCGCCGCCGTGTTCACCTGCGACTGCACGATGCCCGGAATCTCGTACTCGATGGGGTCCTCGATGGTCGTCGTGTTCTTCTCAGGCCGGGCGATACGCTTGAGGGTGGAAAAGGAGGTGAAGGACTTGCCCGACCCCGTCGGCCCGGTAATCAGGAAGATGCCGTTGGGGCGGTCGGTCACGTCCAGGTAACGCTGGAAGTTGTGCGGGGAGAAGCCGAGCTGCTCGATCTCGGGGATGTTCTCGGCCTTTTGCAGGAGGCGCATCACCGCCTTCTCGCCGTACACGGTGGGCAGGGTCGAGAGGCGCAGGTCGATGTCGATGGAGCCCTTCTTGAAGCGCACGCGGCCGTCCTGCGGCAGGCGGCGCTCGGCGATGTCGAGGTTCCCCATGATCTTGATGCGCGCCAGGATGCTCTGGGCACTCCCCCGGGGGAGTTCGGGCTGCTCGCGCAGTTGCCCGTCCACCCGGTAACGCACGCGCACGGAGGTCGCGGTGGGCTCGATGTGGATGTCGGACGCCTCCTGAAGGGCCGCCTCACGGATCAGGTTGTCCACCACCCGCACAACGGCGTTGTCGTCCAGGCCCGCCGAAACGTCGAGGTCGTCCTGCTTCTTGGCGTTGCGCTCGTTGCTTTCCTTGACCAGTTTCTGGTTCAGGTCCGCCATGTCGCGGTTGCCGAAGTAGCGCTCGATCAGGCGGACGATGTCCTTTTCCGCCATCACGGCGGGTAGGATGTCGCGCCCGGTGATGAGCTTGAGGTCGTCGAGCGCGAACACGTTGCGCGGGTCCTTCATGGCGACGACCAGGGACGGCCCCTGGAGCCGCATGGGCACGACCGCGTAGCGCCGCGCCGTGGCCTCGGGGATCATCAGCGCGACCTGGGGGTCGGGCGGGTTCTGCGCCGGATCGAGGTACTCGTAGCCGAGCTGCGCGGCGAGCGAGCGCGCCAGCATCTCCGGGCTGATCTTGCCCGACTGCACCAGGGTGTCTTCCAGGCGGCCCCCGCCCGCGTTCTGCTTTTGCAGGGCGGCGTCGATCTCCTCGGCCCCTGCGAAGCCCAGCTCCAGGATGACCTCGCCGAGCGGCTTGACCTTGCCGCCGCGGGCCTGGACCTGAAGTGCCTCACGCAGCTGAGCGCGCGACAGGCTGCCCTGCTGCACCATCTGCTCGCCCAGGCGGCCGCGCTGGGGGTAATGCCGCTCGATCAGCGCCTCGACCTCGCTGGGCTTGGTGAGGATCAGGTTCACGGGCCGCCCGATCAGCGCCTCGATCTCCTCCCGGCGGCGGGGGTCGGAAGCGACGACCGTGACCCCCTGCGCGCTCTCGTCCACGGGCACGGCGGAAAGCTTGAGCGCGTCGGCGCGCAGCAGGCTGCCCAGCACGTCCTCGCTGGGGCGAAAGTCGCGCGGGCTGGGCAGGTAGCGCACGCTCGCCTGCTCGGCCAGCGTCTCGTAGAGCTGGTCCTCGCTGATCACCCGCTGGGCGAGGAGGGTGTTGCCCAGCAGCTCCCCGGTCTGCTGCTGCGCGTCGAGCGCGACCTGAAGCTGCGCGTCCGAGATCAACCCCCGGGCGATCAGCAGCCGCCCCAGCCGCCCGCCGTCCTTGGGACCCCCGACCGCGTCGGCGGGCAGCGCGGGAGTCAGGCCGAGTTCCGGGTAGTGGGTGGCGATGGACCACAGCACCTGGTCGCGCAGCGCCTGGCAGGGCTCGATCATCAACCCGCTGTCGTCCTCCAGCGCCTCCAGCGCCAGGCTGCTCAGGGGGTCCACCAGCGCCACCCGCAGCGTCTGCCCCTCCAGCGCGAAGGGGAAGGCCTGCACTGCCTGCGCCGTCTGCGGGCGGACCGCCGCGATCGCCTCCGGCTCGGGCGTGACCACCAGCAGGTTCACCAGCGGAATCCCCAGCGCCTCCTCAATGGCGCGGGCGATGCGCTTCTCACCCACCTGCCCGGAGTCGATCAGGATGTCGGCCAGCCGCCCGCCGACCTCCGAGTGCCGCACCAAGGCCTTTTGCAGGTCCGTGTCGTTCACGTACCCCTGTTCGAGCAGGATCGCTCCCAGGCGCCGGTCACCGAGAGAGAGTGCCAAGGCTGCCCCTCCATTTCGCTGTTCTCCGCTTGTCCGTCATCTGCCCGTCTCCCTGTTCGTGCCCTTCATCGCTTGCCCCTCACCTCAGACCTTCCAGTCGTGTCCATACCGTTTGAGTACCGCGCGTTCGAGTTTGCGGGCGACCCGGGTGTGCGGCAGGGCATTGCCCATCAGGGGCCGCACCAGGATCGTGTGCATCCCCGCCAGGTTGCCGCCCAGCACGTCGGTGAACACCTGATCGCCCACCATGCCCACCTGCCGCGCCGGGAGGCCCAGCACCCCCAGCGCCCGGTGAAAGGCCCGGGGGTTGGGTTTCCCCGCCATGCCCACCCCCTCGAACCCCAGTTTGTCCACCCAGAAGCGGGCACGCCGTCCCCGCGCGTTGCTGAGCAGGTACAGCCGGATGCCCACCCGGCGCAGCTCGGCGGCCCAACGCATCACGTCCGCCCGCTCCTCGTAGCTGCCGTAGGGGATCAGCGTGTTGTCGAGGTCCAGGAGCAGGCCACGCAGGCTCCGACCCGCCAGGAACTCGGGGGTGATGTCGTGGACGTGGCCGATCACGTCGTCGGGGCGAAGCAGACTCACGCCCGGCCCCCCGTCGGCAGCCCGATCACGGCCCACATCCGCCCGGTTCGCCCCGCGTCGCGGCGGTACGAGTAGAAGTCGGGCTCGGTCGAGCACCGCCCGCTGACCCAGAGGTTCTCGGGCCGCACGCCCGCCGCCAGCAGCACCGCCCGGTTCGCTCCGGCGAGGTCGAGATGTACTGCGTTCCCGACCTCCAGCACGAATTCGCCCAGCCCCGCCGCCTGAAACTGCCGCGCCACATCCGGCCCCACCGCGTACCGCTCGCCGCAGATGCCGGGCCCTACTGCCACGCGGATGTTCGCCGGGTTCGCCCCCCGCTGCACCATCGCCTCCACGGTCCGCGCCGCAATTCGGCCCAGCGTGCCGCGCCAGCCTGCGTGCGCCGCCCCGACCACCCCCGCTTTCAAGTCGGCGAGGAGGACCGGGTAGCAGTCCGCCGTCCCGATGGCGAGGAGCAGGCCCGGCTCGCGGGTCACGAGGGCGTCCCCCTCCTGCACGCCCGGGCGCGCTTCAAGCACCTCGGTGCCGTGGACCTGATTCAAACGGGCTACCCGCGCTGAATCGAAGCCCAGGCTCTCCGCCACCCGGCGGCGGTTCTCCAGAACAGCCCGGGGGTCGTCCTCGCGGTCGTCGAGGTTCAGGCCCTCGTAGGCGCCCACCGACACCCCCCCGGCGCGCGTGGTGAACGCGTGCGGGACGGGCAGCACGGGGGAGCGCAGCAGCATCAGGAAAGCAGTATCGCTCGGCATCTCTCACGGTATTCTGACGGTCAATCCCCCGGCGGGGGGGGCGCCTCCTTCCTTTTGCACCCGCTTCAACATGGGGCCCCGCCGCATTGCTACAGTCACGCCCATGACCGTTTCCGTGGACCTTTCCGGCAAGACCGCCCTGGTGATGGGCGTCGCCAACGCCCGCAGCCTCGGCTGGGCCATCGCCGAGCAGCTCCTGGCTGCCGGGTGCCGGGTGGGCTTTTCCTACCAGGGCGAGCGGCTCAAGCCCGAACTCGACAAGCTCCTCGCGGGCCGGGAGGGTGTGTGGTCCCAGCAGGCCGACGCGACGAGCGAGGAGGACCTGACGGCGCTCTTCGGCCGGGTGCGGGAGGAGTTCGGGGGGCTGGATATCCTCGTCCATTCCATCGCCTTCGCCCCGCGCACGGCAATGGATGGGCGCTTTCTCGACACGACGGAAGCCGACTGGAATACGGCCCTGAATGTCAGCGCCTATACCCTCGTCTCGACCGCCCGGCACGCCGAACCGCTGCTGCGCCCCGGCGGGAGCATCGTCAGCCTGACCTACCACGCTTCGCAGCAGGTCGTGCCCAAGTACAACGTCATGGGCGTGGCAAAGGCGGCGCTGGAGGCCGCCACCCGCTACCTCGCCTCCGAACTCGGCGCGGCGGGCGTGCGGGTGAACACCATCAGCGCCGGGCCGATGCGGACCATCGCCGCCCGCTCGATTCCCGGCTTCGGCACGATGTACGAGAAGGCCGCCGCGAGTGCCCCCCTGGGCCGCAACGCCACCCCTGAGGAGGTCGGCAAGCTGGCCCTCTTCCTGCTCTCGGACCTCGGCAGCGGCGTGACCGGGCAGACGGTGTACGTGGACGCCGGGGCGAGCATCATGAGCATGAAGGTGGAGTGACGAGACCCGGTATTCTCTCCCCCATGACCCTCACGCCCGTCGCACTCGTGCTGCTCACTGCCCAGAGGCACCACCTGGAGGAACATCCGGCGGAACAGGCGCTGTCACGGGTATGGCAGGCGCGGGTCCAGGCGGCACGGGAGGCGGGGCACCTCATCGTCCACGTGCAGTGGGACGGCGAGGAGGGCACGCCAGGCGAAACATACTCCCGGGGGTGGGTCCACCACCCTGACTTCCGGCCTGAGTCGAACGACCTGCTGATCCGGGCCAGGGTGCCGGATGCCTTCGCAGGGACTGGGCTGAACGCGGAACTGCACGGTCACGCTGTCCGCGAACTGCACCTGCTGGCGCTGCCCGAAACGGAGGAGTTGCCCGCCACAGCGAGAACCGCCCGCGCGCTGGGCTACGAGGTACGAGTGCTGGAGGCCCTGCCCGAATCGCTGCCTGCGGATTGAGGCATCCTGTCTAGGGACCACAGCGGGCCACCTCCACCGTCTGGCACGCCGTTGTTCGCCCTGCCGAACGGTGGGCAGCCCCAGAACCATTTGGAAACTGCTTTAAACTCTATGGCAGGGGGCGCGGGCGCGCTACAGTGGCGGGCGTGACGTGGCTGAAGCCGGTGAGCATCGACGGGGACGCGCAAGCCGCGTACAACGAGTTTCTGCGTGATCTGGAGGCCCGCCTGGCGGACCCCGCGACCGACCGCAATGTTCTGGCACGTGAGGTGCTGGCGCAGACGATGTACGGACGCGAATACGGGCAACTGCTGGCCGACGCGCCGCTCGCCGCCCTGAACCTCGACGCGCGCAACGTGACCTTTGAGGCCGAGTATTACATGGCGACCGACCCCGAGAAGTTCGCCCCGGTCAAACCACTGCTGTGGCTATGGAAGAACCTCGACCTGACGCCGATCGGGCAGAACCCGGTGACCGGGATTCCGGTGCGGCGCCTGCTTGCCGAGCGGATTTTCAAGCGGGTGGGGCGCAACTTCAAGTGCTGGCAGAACGTGGAGTTCTCAGTCGGTTACAACATGGAGGTTGGGAACGACGTGGTTGTCCACCGTTACGTGCTGCTCGACGACATCGGCGGCATTGAGCTGCGCGACAACGCCTCGGTCAGTGATTACGTGAACATCTACAGCCACACCCATTCGGTGCTCGACGGCCCCGACGTGACCCTGCGCCGCACGGTCATCGGGCGGGGTGCGCGGATCACCTACCACTCGACGGTGCTGGCCGGAAGCATCATCAGCGACGACGGAATGCTCGCCACCCACGCCCTGCTGCGCGGCGACATTCCACCCCACGGCATAGCGATGGGCATTCCCGCCAAGGTCACGCGCTACAAGCTGCGCCCCCCACAGGACTACGACGTGGACGCGCGCAACCACCCCCACGACCAGGGCCGCAAGGCGAACCCCAACTTCCCCGACCCCACTCCCAACCAGACGCGCAAGCCGACGCTAGAGGAGATGGGCGAGGGGTGAGCGGGCACGGCTGAGCGGCACCCCAGATGGGTGACCCAGGCCCAGTACCCGGGCGAAAATGTTTAGACTGAGTTCATGACCAAGCGCAGCAAGGTGTTCGTGCCCGCCGTGGTGACGGTCGCCACCGTCGGCGTGGCCGCCGGGGCCGCCTACATGGCGCGCAACCGCAAGGACGACGTGAAGGACTTCTTTGTCGCGCAGGTGCTGGAAAGGCCTGCGGGCCGCATGAGCTACACCGACCTGGCGCAGGGGCTGGAGCGCGGCGGCGTCCTCCTCGCCCAGCGGGCCGAGCGGGCCGCCGACACGGACCCGAACCGGGCCACGCTGACCCACATCATCGGGATCGAGCGGTGGGGGCAAAACCGGCTGCGGGTGGCGCTGGGTCAGCGCGAGTTCGAGCGCGACGAGCACCATCCCTACAAGCCGGGGGCGGGGGCCTCGCTGCGCGAGCTTCAGGACCTCCTCTCGCAGACCCGCGCCCAGACGGTGGACCTTGCCCGGCAGCTTCACGCCGCGCCCCCGCAGGAGGACTGCACGGTGGAGCACAACGGGCTGGGGCCGCTCACCCCCAAGGCCTGGCTGCGCTACCTGACCCAGCACGCGGACCTGGAAAGTCGGCGGCTGCGCGGCGCGAAGGAACTGAAGGCGCTGGGGGAGTAAGGCTCCGGCCCTCCCGCCCATGACGTCCTCTCCCCTTTCCACTATCGGCTACGAGGGCGCGGACCTCGTCGCCTTTCTCGACACGCTGGCCCAGCACGGCGTCACCCTGCTGGTGGATACCCGCGAGCGTGCCCAGAGCCGCCGCCAGGGCTACAGCAAGACGGCATTGGGCCTGGCACTGGGGGAACGCGGCATCGGCTACCTGCATCTGCGCCCACTCGGCACACCGCCCAGCCTCCGCAAGGAGTACCGTCTGAGCCACGACTTCGGACTGCTGGAACGGGGGTATAACGCCCACCTCGCCACGCAGGGGGAGGCGCTGGAGCAGCTTGGTGAGTTGGCGGCGCGGGAGCGGGTCTGCCTGCTGTGCTACGAGGCCGACCCCGGCACCTGCCACCGCTCCCTGATCGCCCGGCGCCTCCAGACCCTTGGAATGGTGGGCGAGGTCGAGCATCTGCATGTGCCGACCGGGCGCTGATCTTCAGGGTTTGAGCAGACCGCGCAGCATGCACCCGACCTCTGACAAAAATCCTCCCGAGCGCAGCAAACTTGTAAGAGGCCTCTCTTTAGATTAGGCGGTGATGAGCGTCTTACAGGCCCTGCTGGGCGTCATGGTCAAGTCGGGAGCGAGCGATATTCACCTGCGGGCGGGCAGCGCCCCGGCGGCGCGGGTGAACGGGGACATCGTGCGTTTCGGCAACGACCGGCTGCGCCCCGAGCACGTCGAGGAATTCGCGCGGGAGATGATGAACCGCCCCGGCCTGTGGGACGAATTTCGAACCCGCCGCGACGCCGACTTCGCCTATGGGGTGCCGGGAGTCGCCCGCTTCCGGGTGAACGCCTACTACCAGCGCGGCACCGTGGGCCTGATCATGCGTGTGATCGAGGACAAGGCCATCCCCAGCTTTGCCGACCTCGGGCTGCCCGCTGACACCTTCGAGGCACTGACCTCCCACGAGCGCGGCCTGATCCTCGTGACTGGCCCCACCGGCTCGGGCAAGACGACGACGCTCGCGTCGATGATCGACCACATCAATGCCAACAGCCCGGTCAACATCGTGACGCTGGAAGACCCCATCGAGGTGCTGCACTCGGACAAGACGGCCATGATCTCCCAGCGCGAACTGGGCGGGGATACCCTGAGTTTCGCAGCCGGGCTGCGCGCCGCCATGCGTCAGGACCCCGACGTGATCCTGATCGGCGAGATGCGGGACAAGGAGACGGTCGAGGCCGCCCTCTCCGCCGCGCAGACCGGGCACCTCGTCTTCTCGACCCTGCACACCCAGGACGCCATCCGCACCGTGAACCGCATCATCGACTTCTTCGCCCCGCACGAGCGCGACCAGATTCGCCTGGGTCTTTCGGAGAGCATCGTCGGCGTGGTCAGCCAGCGCCTCCTGCCGCGCAAGGGCGGGGGCCGCGTGCTGGGCATGGAGATCATGCTGGGCACCCCCACCGTCCGCGAGTGCATCAAGGACCAGAACCGCACCGAGGAGATCAAGCAGGCGCTTCAGGAGGGCGGCATGAGCGGCATGCACACCTTCGACCAGCACCTCGCCCAGCTCGTCGAGGACGGCCTAATGACCGAGGAGGACGCCCTCCAGTCGGCCACCAGCCCCCACGAACTCAAGCTGAGCCTGATGAAGCGCCAGTTCGCGTAATGGGAACAGTTTTCGCCCCCGCCTCCCCTTGGCCTTCCCTTGAGCGGGCCTCCACAGAGTGAGCGGGGGCGGCATTGTCGCGCTTCCTGACGAGTGCAATGCCACTATGAAGACAACGCAGATGAAACCCGAGGAGCGGCTGGTGGCGGGCTTTGTCGGGCTGATGGTGGGGTTCTTCGCCTTCGCTTACGGCAAGCCGGTTCAGAAAGTACTGATCGGGGGTTTCGCGGTGGTGGTGATGGTGGTGGCGGCGCTAGGAAGAAACCCGCTGGCGGGCGGGGCGGAGGGGTAGGGAAAGGGCGGGGGCGCCCTCTTCTGTCAGTCCTGTTGCACGAAGGGCGCAAGTCGTTCCGCTACCGCACGCGCATCCGGTAGATCGCCCCACGCCGTCTCCAGAATAAGGTCGAAGAGCAGGTCATCGGGGGCGATGAGCCTTGCGCCGTTGACGAGGAGGAAGGTGTTGGCGCAGGTTAACGCTGTCCGCCTGTTGCTGTCCACAACAGCATAGCTGCGGGCGAGGAAGAACAGCGGCGGCCTTCTCCACCAAAGACGGATAGAGTCCCACCCCAAATGCCTCCATAGCGGGTTGAGCGAGAGCCGACGAGAGGGCGCCCGCATCGCGCAAACCGGGTGACCCTCCGTACCTCGCCAACGCCCGATCATGCAGCGTCATCACCTGCTGTGGAGACAGATAAACGGTCACGCCTGCCTGAGCCGCCTCAACAGCTCGTCCCGCTCCTCAAATACCTGGTCGGCAGCCTGCTCGAAACCCAGTCCCTTCCGAGCAGGCCGCAGCATCAGGCCGCCTTCCGCTGGCTCAATCTCAACCTCCTCTGTGAAGCCGTACAGCTCCAGTAGCTCCTTGGGAAGGATGACGGCACAGGATTTCCCAACTGTGGTTAGCCGCTTACGCATGTCAAGACTCCAACTCAATTAGAGCTTTTCTGGGGAACGGCGACTACCTGTCACGCCTGCATCCCCCGTCCCCCCTGCTTATTCATCCACGCGGGCGGCTTGGGCGCGAAGCGGCTGAGGATGGTGCCCTGGTCGTAGGCGAGGTAGGCGTCGGCCCAGGGAAAGGTCTCGTTCAGGACGCGGATGGCGCCAGGGCTGCCCATGTTGTGGTCGAGCTGGTAGAGGACGAACTGCTCGGGCGTCTCCAGCCGCAGGTAGGTGGGCATGGACCCGGCGTGTTCGTCCAGCACGCTCTGGAACTCGCCCACCGCGTCGGGGCTGGCCGTCTCCAGGTCGATGGTCACGTACATGACCTTGGGCACCTCACCCAGTTGCTCGATGGTGACGACCTCCTCGGCGATGGCGCGCAGGCCGCCGTCCTCCGATTCGAGTTCGACGATCACCAGAGCGGGCGTGTCGTTGATCAGCTTCTCCTGAATGCGGTCGTAGGCGCGGGAGAAGGCGACGAGTTCCGTCTGCCCCGACTCGTCGGCGAGGATGAAGCGCGCCATCATGCCGCCCGACTTGGTGGGTTTCTTGACGACGCTCTCGATCATGCCCGCCAGCACAGCCTTCACCCGCTTGCCGGGCGCGACATTCTGGGTGGTGAACCAAGTGTCGAGGTCCGAGATGCGGCAACTGGCCGCCTCGCGCAGGCCCTCGTGCTGCTCCAGCGGGTGGCCGGAGATGTAGAGCCCCAGTGATTCCTTCTCGATGGCGAGGCGCTGAAGGTCGGTGTAGGGCTCAATGCCGCTGCGAAGCTTCGGCTCGGGCGCCGTCTCGCTCATGCCGAAGAGGGCGTCCATGCCGCTGTTCGCCATCGCCGCTGCGCCCTGTGCCCAGCCCATCGCCTCTTCCAGGCTCTCGGTGAGTTGCCTGCGCTCGCCGAAGCGGTCGAAAGCGCCTGACTTGATCAGGCTTTCCATCGCCTTGCGGTTGCAGACCTTGTTCCCCAGCCGGGAGCAGAAGTCCGCGAGGGACTTGAAGCCCCCCCCACGCTCGCGCTCTTCCAGAATTTTCTGGACCGCCGCCTCGCCCAGCCCCTTGATCGCATACAACCCGAAGAGGATTTCCTCGCCCTGCACCGCGAAGTCGGCGGCGGAGCGGTTGATATCGGGCGACAGCACCCGCACGTCCATCTTGCGGGCGTCGGAAACGTACTCGGCAACTTTGTCGGAGTCGCGGCGCTCCACGGTCAGAAGAGCCGCCATGAATTCAACAGGGTAATTCGCTTTCAACCAGGCTGTTTGATAGGTAATGACACCATATGCGGCACTGTGACTCTTGTTGAAGCCGTAGTTGGCAAAAGCGTCCAGCAGGTCGAAGAGGCGGTTCCCCTCGTCCTTCGGCACCCCATTCTTCTCGGCCCCGTCCACAAAGATCTGCCGCTGACGCTTCATCTCCTCCGCGTCTTTTTTACCCATTGCACGGCGCAGCAGATCGGCTCCACCCAGGCTAAATCCCGCGACCTCCGAAGCGATCTGCATGATCTGCTCCTGGTAGACGGGAATGCCGTACGTCTCGGCCAGAATCTTTTCCAGCCACTGCGCCGACTGCGGGAAACCGTCCTTGACGTAATCGACCTCCTCGACCCCGTGGTGACGGCGGACGTAGGTGGGAATGTTCTCCATCGGGCCGGGGCGGTAGAGCGCCGAGAGGGCGATGATGTCCGCGAGGCGCCGGGGCTTGAGGCGGCGGGAGGCGTCGGCGATGCCCGCTCCTTCGAGCTGGAACACGCCCTTGTTGTCGCCGCGCGAAAGCAGCTCGAAGGTCTTCTCGTCGTCGAAGGGGATGGCGTCGAAGTCGATCTCGATACCGCGCGACTCGCGCATGATGCGCTTGGCCTCGTCGAGGAAGGACAGGGTCCGCAACCCCAGAAAATCCATCTTGATCAGGCCGATGTCCTCCACGGCCTTCATGTCGTACTGGCAGACCATGCCCTCGCCGGACGTGTCGCGCATCACGGGCACGAGGTCGGTGAGCTGGTCCCGGCCGATCACGACGCCCGCCGCGTGGACGGAGGCGTGGCGGGTCAGGCCCTCCAGCTTCTGCGCGAACTCGTAGGCCTCCTTGAGCTGCCCGTCCTCCTCCAGCATCTGCTGGATGTCGGGCACCGACTCGCGCGCCTGCTCCAGCGAGTACGACTTGCCGAACTTGATGGGGATGAGCTTGGAAACCTTGTCCACCTTGGCGTATTCCAACCCCATCACGCGCGCCACATCCTTGAGGCACGCCTTGGAGGCCATCGTCCCGAAGGTGGCGATCTGGGCGACCCTGTCGTCGCCGTACTTCCCCTGCACGTACTGGATGACCTCACCGCGCCGCGCGTCGTTGAAGTCGATGTCGAAGTCAGGCATGGAGATGCGGTCGGGGTTGAGGAAGCGCTCGAACAGCAGCTCGAACTCCAGAGGGTCGAGGTTGGTGATGCGGATGGCGTAGGCGACGAGCGACCCCGCGCCCGAGCCGCGCCCCGGCCCCACGCTGATGCCCTGATCCTTCGCCCAGTTGATGTAGTCGGCGACGATGAGGAAATAGTCGGGGAAGCCCATGTTGTTGATGACCGAGAGCTCGTACTCGGCGCGGCGCAGGATGACGAGGGCGTGGGTGTGATGGGCTTTCGTCGTCTCCCCGTCGTCGGCCCCGGGATCGAGTTCGATGGCCGTGTCACTGTCCTTCTGCCTGGCCTTGCGGCAGTCCTCGTGGGCGTAGGCGGGAAGCTGGCCCGCCTCGGCCTCCGCCTCCATGACTTCCAGCGCGGGGTACTTCGTGTACTTCTCCCCCGCCGCCTTGCCGCGCGCCTCCCATTCCGAACCCATGAAAGCGAGGAGGGTGAACAGGGTTTCGAGATCGCAGGTCCGGGCGTCGCAGCCGTCCACGCGGGCGAGGACGCGGGCCTTGTCCTCCGCCCCTAGTGCCTCGAGCGAACGTTGGGCATAGTCGCGCAGCAACCCCTCCGTCGCGTGTGCTGGATACCGCTTCACCGTGCCCCGGTACGTCTGCACCCGCAGTTCCTCGGCCATCGTGCGGCCTTCCGGGATGGGCAGGGCGGGCATCTGGTAGACGCGCTTCTTGCCCACCGGCAGCTCGACGTTGCAGATGGAGGCGATGTGGGCCGTGTTGTCGAAGGGCTCCTCGCCCCACTCGCTGACGGGGAGGGCGCTTTGCATCTCATCCAGGCCCTTTACATAGAACTCGTCGCAGGGGAACTTGAAGCGGTTCTCGTCGGCCAGGGTGGCCTTGGTCTGGATGGCGAGCAGCGTCTCGTGGGCGGTCGCGTCCGTCTTCTTGACGTAGTGGCCGTCGTTCGTGGCGACCAGGCCGATGCCGAGTTCCTGTGCCCATGCCTTCAGGATGGGATTGTTCTTCCGCTGCTCGGACAGGCCATGGTCCTGAATCTCGATGAAGTAGTTCTCGCCGAAGAGCCTCTGGTACCACAGCAGCCGCTCGCGCGCCTCGTCCTCACGGCCCTGAAGCAGGAGTTGCTGCACCTCCGAGCCCAGACAGCCGGAGAAGGCGATCACGCCCTTGTGGTGCTCCTGAAGCAACTCGTGGTCGATGCGGGGCTTGTAGTAGTACCCCTCGGTGTAGCCGCGCGAACTCAGGCGGCAGAGGTTCTGGTACCCCTCGAAGTCACGAGCAAGCAGGGTGAGGTGGAAGATGCCCTTCTCCCCACTGACACCAGGCTTCTTGTCGCGCCGGGTGCCGAAACCGGGAACGACGTAGGCCTCGTACCCCAGGATCGGCTTGACGCCCATCCCCGTCGCGTAGTTATAGAAGTGGACCGCGCCGTGCATGTTGCCGTGGTCCGTCATCGCGCAGGCGGGGTCGGTGGGCGTGACCTCCTTGACCCACTTCAGGAGGTCCTTGAGCTTGGCCGCGCCGTCCAGGAGGCTGTACTGGGTGTGCTGGTGCAGGTGCGCGAATTTCCTGGGGCCGCAGCAGGAGCCGTCCGGCAGGTGGATATGAGGAGCGGTCGAGTCAGCGGCGGTCATAGCCAGAGGATAGGGCGGGGACCGGACCCCGACGGTGAGACGAAGTGGACGGGCAGCAAATACCCCGTCTTACCAATCACGAAGGGCACCCTGTACATGAATAAGAACTGTTTTGTTAACTTTCTCTCTTTTTAAACGCTCTTCGGCAAATCCATGAGTCAAACCGTGCGCTTCTCACTCTAAAGTTGTACAGTATGGAAGTCCATGAAGCCGCGTGCCATCTTGCTCTCATCTTCATTGCTTTGCGGTGTGACGGGGTCCTGGGCTGGGGCGCAGACTGACCCCTTTCAGCGCATCGCCCCGGCTCAGGTCGCCCCCAATCTTCGGAACACGCCCCCCGCCACGTCTTCCCCAGCGGTGACCGCGAAGGCGCCCGCGGTCAGCAACCCGGCGAGTGCGGCGGGGGCGACCTTCGGCAATCCGCGGACCAGCAGCGACGGCAGCCAGACGCGGGTGGTGTTCGACCTGCCGCCCGGGGTGAACTACACTCTGGCGCCGACCTTCGGGGGGTTGCGGCTGGACGTGCAGGGGGCGCGGGTGCTGCCCGCCGTGAGTGCGCCGCTGGGTGCGAGCGTCAGCGAGTACCGCGCCGGGGGGGGGCAGGTCACGCTGGTCACCCCCTTTCCGCTGTCCCTGACCGACGGCTGGCGGGCGAGCGAGGCGACGGTGGCGGCGGGCACGCGGGTGCTGATCCTGGAATTCGGGCCGACGCTGGCGGGCGGGGCGAGTCCCTCCCTGCGGGCGCTGGTTCACACCTCGGTCCCCGCGAGTACCCCCGCCGCGACCCTGGCGCTGACCGCCCCCGTGAACACGGTCCTGGCCGACCAGTTGCCCCCCGGCGACGCGGTGCCCCCACCCCCCCGCGGCAGCCTGCCGCCGCCCGCCCCGGCCCTGCCTAACCACGACACCGAGAAGCCCAGCGCGCTCGCCGGGCAGGCCCAGGGGGCGGCACAGACGGGCGCCCCCCTGGGTGCGCCGCGTGTGGGCAAGAACCCCGGCATGACGCGGGTGGTGCTCGACCTGCCGCCCGGGGCCTCGTACCGCCTGGTGCCCACGGGGGTGGCGCTGCGGGTGGAGCTGACGGGCGTGTCGGCGGCGGCCCTGGCCGGGCAGAATGTCAGCCCGGAGGTGCGGGCCTGGCGCTACGAGCCCACCGCCGGGGGCGTCAACGTGACGCTGCTGACCGGCACGCCGCTCACGGGCCGCAGCGGGTGGCGCGCCCAGCTCGTGCCGCCGCTGGAGGGGAGTGACCGCTCGCGGCTCGCCATCGACTTCTCGCCCGCCCTGGCCGACCTCACGCCGCTGGCCCCGCGCGAGCAGGTGGTGGCCGCGGTGCCGCCCCTCCAGACCCTGCGCGGCACGGCCCTCCTCGCCTCTTTCGCCACGATGGCGCAGCCGCGCGTGGTGATTGACCCCGGGCATGGCGGGCATGATCCGGGGGCGGTCGGCTCCATCGTCGAGAAACAGGTCACGCTCGACGTGGCGTTGCGGGTGCGCGACCTGCTGCGGGCGGCGGGCGTGGACGTGGTGCTCACGCGCGACAGCGACCGGGAGCTGCATCCCAGCAAGGCCTCCGACCTCAACATGCGCGCGGCGATGGGGACCCCGGGCACCCAGCTCTTCCTGAGCATCCACGTGAACGCGATGCCCCCGCAAAACGCCCTGCGCGGCTACGGGGTGGAGACGTGGTGGAACCCCAACCACCCGCTGTCGAGCAACTTCGCGGCCCTGATCGAGAAGAACGTCGTGTCCGTGACGGGCGCCTTCCCGCAGGGCCTGAAGAGTGGCCGCTCGCTCGCCGTGCTCCGCAACAGCCGCATTCCGGCCGCCCTAATCGAGATCGGCTACACCAGCCACCCGGTCGACGGCCTGAACCTCAAGGACACCAACTACCTCGACCGGGTGGCGCTGGGCATCGCGCAGGGCATCCGCGAGGCGCTGATGACCGGCACTACGGCGAGTGGGGCGGTCCTGGGGGCGAAGTAGCCTTCCCTACTCGCGGACTGCCGCGCTCGCCCGGTGGACCAGCGGCATGATCGTGAGGCCCTGCACCGCGATGGTGAACAGCACGACGGCGTAGGTGGCCGTGACGAGGTGGGGGCGGTAGGGGCTCTCCGGCAGGCCGAGCGCGAGGCTGATGGCGATGCCGCCGCGCAGGCCGCCCCAGGTCAGCAGCCGCACGGTATAGGCGCCGTACCCCTCGCGTGCCCGCACGAGCGCGAAGGGCAGCGCGACGCTGATCCAGCGGGCGGCGAGCGCCACGCCGATCAGGAGGACGCTGGCGAGGACCTGGCGCCCGGAGGTTTCGGTCAGCAGTACGTCCAGCCCGATAAAGGCGAACAGCAGGATGTTGAGGACCTGGTCGATGGTTTCCCAGAAGCCCTCCACGTGTTCGCGGGTTTCCTGCCCAAAGGCAGTGTCCTTGGTCGCGGAGATCACCAGCCCGGCGACGACCATCGCCAGCGGCCCGCTGAGACCCAGCGCCGCCGCTGCCACGTATCCGCCCACCACCAGCGCGAGCGTGAGCAGCACCTCGACCGCGTGCTGCTCGATGGTCCGCAGCATGACGTATCCCAGACCGCCCAGCAGGGCGCCGAAGAGCATGCCACCCAGCGCCTCCCGCCCGAAGAGGGTCAGGGCGCCCATGAGGCCGGGGGCCGCGTGGTGCTCGCCGACCCCCGCCAGGCCCGCGAGGACCAGAAAGATCACCACGCCCACCCCGTCGTTAAAGAGGCTCTCGCCCGCGATCAGCGTCTCAATGCGGGCGGGCACCTGCGCCCTTTTCAGCAGGTCGAGCACGGCGACCGGGTCGGTCGGGCTGATCAGCGCCCCGAACAGCAAGGCCCACATCAGCGGCACGTTCAGCCCCACGAGCGCGAACACGAAGTAGGCTGCGAAGCCGATCAGGAACGTGCTCAGGAGGGTGCTGAGCAGCGCCAGGGTGAGGATGCTGACCCGCTGCCGCAGCATCTGCCCCGCGTTCAGGCTGAGCGCCCCCGCGAAGAGCAGCAGGCTCAGGATGCCGTTCAGAACGAACTCGGTGAAGTTGAGCGTCTCCAGCACGCCCGACGCCCATCCGCGCAGACCGGGCACCCCCAGGGCGTCGAGCGTGATCAGGCCGATGCTTGCCACCGCCCCGGCCAGCGTCACGCCGACGGTAGTGGGAAAGTGCAGGAAGCGCTCGTTGAGGTACGCCAGCACGGCGGTCACGCACAGCAGGACGGCAAAGGCGGTCAGCATCCCGCCCACTCTAGCCGCCCCCACAGAACGAAAGAGGCGGACCGAATTGGCCCGCCTCCTCCGAATCACCCCTCAGTCGCGTTCGCGCTCGCGCTCGGCGTTGAGCTGGGCCTGGAGCTGCGCCTGCTTCTGGCGCACATAATCCTGGTGGAAGCGGCCCTCGTCCATCAGCTCGGTGCCCACGGTGAGCTTGCCCGTCGCCAGCTCGCGCATCGCCTGGGTGACGAGGTTGCGGGTGCGGACGCGCTGCTCGACGGGCAGGACGCTGGGCGCCCCCGAGCGCAGTTGCAGCGCACGTTTGGCGGTAACGACCGACAGGCGGTACTTGCTGTCGGTCAGGGAGAGCAACTTGTCGATGTCCTTTTCGGCCATGGTGGAACCCCTTTCCATCCGGCGCCCCCACAGGGAGGCACGCCGGGCGTCTCCTCGCGCCAGTGTCCGGCGCGTTTCAGCCGTTCAGTCTACCCCGTGGGGCCGGGACCTGCCAACGGACCAGGGCACATCTCCGGCCCCCTAGTGCGTTTGGCCGATGCCCCGCCCCGGCCCACCCCCTAGGCTGCCGGCCATGCTCGGCAATCCTCTCCCCAGCCCCAAAGTGCTCACCCAGGTGGCCGCCCGCTACGGTCACACGCCCGAAGCCTTGACCGACCTCGGCAGCTTTGAGAACCACGTGTACGCCTTTTCCAGCCCGCAGGGAGAGCGGGTGCTGCGCCTGGTTCACAGCAGCCACCGGAGCGAGCGGCAGATCAGGGCCGAGCTGCACTGGCTGAGCTTTCTGGCCGGGGGAGGCGTGAGCGTCGCCGCACCGGTCCCGGATACAGAGGGTGACCTACTCGGTGTCTGGCCGGATGGGGAGGGCGGGTTGTACTTCTCGACGGCCTTTGTGCGGGCAGAAGGGGAACGGGCCAAACCCGCCGAACTCACCCCGGGACAAATCCGAGCCTGGGGCCGCCTGCTCGCCGAACTCCACGAGAGGACGCAGGTATATCAACCGGAGGACCCGGGGGGCCGCCCCACCTGGCAGGACGACCCTTACATCCGCGACCGACACGAGGTGGCGGCGGAGTTGCCCGTGCCCCTCGACCCCGGCATCCTGCCCCGCTTCGATGCCCTTGTTGAGGAACTGGCGGCCCAACCCACCACGCCGGGCCGTTTCGGGCTGGTCCACAATGACGCGCACCCCGGGAATTTCCTGCTTCAGGGCGAGCGGATCACCCTCTTCGACTTCGACGACTGCGGGCACAACTTCTACGTGAACGACCTGGCGATGGCGCTGTACTACGGCGTGTGGGGGGCGGGGGACCGGGAGACGCTGGGCGCGCACCTCTGGACCCACCTGCTCGCCGGTTACCGGGAGGTGCGCCCACTCGACGACACCGACCTCGCCCTCGTCCCCACCCTGCTCAAGCTGCGCGAGGTGGACCTCTACCTGCTGATTCAGCGCAAGTGGGACCTGGCCCGGCTCTCGGAGGCGCAGGAGCAGATGCTGGCGACCTACCGCCGCAACATCCTGGAGGACGTGCCCTACCTGGAGTTTCTGGGGGCGGGGGCCGTGGTGACGGCGAGCCGCTGACCCCCGCTACCGGAGCTGCTCCAGGATCGTCGGGTCCTGAATCTTCCGGTCCTCGGCGAGCATCAGGACCTTGCTGACGACCTCGGCCGTTCTAGGGTCGGGGTCGGCGAACGGCAGGAAGAGGCGTCCCGCGTGCTGGTTGTGAACCGGGATCAGGCACAGGAAGCCGCCGGGCATCCGGTGGACCGTGCCGCTGCCGAGGTGAACGGTGTAGTTCGCGTGGTACCCGGCGATCAGCGCGTGCCCGTGCTCCAGCCGGACGTTGCCCAGCCTCAGCAGGCGCAGCGTCTCCCGCAGGAGACTCGCGCGCATCTCGACGGTGCTCTGGGTGGCCTCGGGGTCCACGCCGCCGACGTGCGCCACACTCACCACGAGGTCGAGGTCGCGCATGGTCTCGCTGAAGAGGCGCGGCGGGACCTCGCTCAGGGGCAGGGCCTCCTCCTCGTCTCGGCGGACGAAGTAGACGGCGTGGAGGGGGGTGCCCTCGACCTCGTTCGGGGTGAAGGAGCCCAGCGAGGAGTCCACCCACACGTTGATGCCCTCCGCGTGGTAGGTCTTGCGGACCCCCTCCTCGGGCACGGTCACCCAGCCCCGGGTCTTGAGGAGGGCGGCGGCCTGGGTCGGCTGGACGTGGTGCCCGGCGTACCGGGTGCTGCGCCGGGCCTCGCTTTCGACCAGAGTCAGCGGGTAATACTCGCGGAACGCCTGCTTGAAGGGCTGGGTGAGCCCGCGCTCCATGATCTCGCGCTGGTACTCCTGCCAGTGGCTGCTGACGTAGAGGTCGTGTGGGTGGGCGAGGCGCAGGGCCGGCTCGCCCAGGGGCCGCTCGGCCCCCCGGGCGACGAGGGTGTCCCCGTTCCACCAGCCCAGGTGTTCCTCGTTCAGCACCCAGATCAGGGACCGCAGCATGGGGGCGATGACGGGATGCCGGACGAGGTCGCGCAGTTCCCCCGGCGCGAAGTGGTCCCCACGGGTCATGGCCTCTTCCAACGCGGTCCGCATCCGCTTGCGGGTGGCCTCCAGTTCGGTCAGGGTGGTGCGCAGGGCGACGATTTCCGGGTTCTTCTTCAGGGCGGGCGGGAGATTCTTCAGGACCTTCTCGCCGCGCTGCACGCGCAGGCTGGCCTCGCCCTCCGGGGTCATCCCGATGCGGACGGTCACGTCACCGTCCCGGACGAGCTGATTCCACTCGGGTGCCATCTGCGCCTCCATCGCCCACATCAGGCGCTGGGGGTCGCTGTATCCGGCCGTGCGGGCAAGGTTCTGCATCCCGATGTCGGCGGCCAGACGCTCGCTCGCCTGTCGCTGCGCCCCGAACTGCCTCGCCTCCCGCCGGAAGTCGGAGAGCAAGCGGTAACGGCTCTGGGCTTCCTGGCTGACCTGATCGAGGGGCAGCAGCCCCAGCGCCCGGACGGCATCCTGATTGCGTTTCCCAGTGATCCGGCCCCGCAACTCGTCCTCCGCCAACTCCCCCAGAATGGCCCGGGCGAAGAGTTCGGCCCGCTTGTGCCCCCCGCTGGAGGAGGCGTACTTCGCGGCGTCAAGCAGGGTGGCGAACCGCTCGGGTCCCAGTGCCCCGTACATCCGGCGGAACCAGGCGACATCCACCGCCCCCTCGGTGAGGTCGCGGACGCCTAGGGGCGTGCGCTCGCTGATCTCGGCCTCCCAGGCGTCGCGGACCTCCTGCGGCACACTCCAGTTGCTGTCCTTGGTGTGGGCGTGCAGCCAGTACACGCCGTCCTGGAGGCCCGGCCAGCCCAGTGCCCCCGACACCAGACCCGCCCACTGCGGCGCGAACATGGCGAGGTCGAGCAGGCGCCCCTCGCTGATCTTGAAGGCCGGGCCTGCTCGGCAAAGCGCGCGGGCGTGTCCTCCGGCACCGGGAATGAGACGCGCAGCAGGTGGCTGAAGGTAGCGTCCTTGCTCTGATTTGAGCCGGTATACCCGCGTTTCAGGGGATTCTTCCCCATCCCCGTCAGCAGGCGCAGCGCGAGGTTCGCGCCGTTCACGCTCTGGAGGCTCAGGGCGGCGGGAGTGGCGGGCGTCTCCAGATCGCCCCGTGCGAGTTCGACCTCCAGCACTCGCTCCCGGACCTCGTCCACGGCCTGCGCCCAGGCGGGCGAGGTGGGCAGGCCCTCCCGGAGTTTGCGGCGGGTGTACTCGCCCAGCTCGTGGAAACGCGGCCCGTAGTACGTCGGGTCCTCACGTGGGCCGATGAGGGTGTCGAACAGGTCATGCCGTGTTGCCCAGCCGTGTTCCTGCGCGGTAAGGAGGAGCCCCGCGCCCGGTCGGCGGCGCGGCAACTTGGGAAAGGCCCGGTCCAGATACACGCCGATGTCCCAGTACCGCCGCTGCTGCGGGGCCGTCCACTCCAGCAGGGGCGAGATGGGGTGCAGGAAGCCCAGCAGGTCGCGGGGGTCGGTCTTACGCCAGGAATAGCGCGAGTCGTGGATCATCCCCACATCGGAGGGAAGGAAACCGAGCGCCGTCTCCAGCGCGTCCAGGGAGAGAGCCGTGTCCATCTCGTCCGCGTGTTGCCGCCCGAGGGCACACAGCACCGCCCCGGCCAGGTCCGCGTGTTCCAGCCACAGGGACACGAGTGGCCCCAGCGTGCGGTGGAGCGTGAGTTGCCGGAGACGTTGCCCCTCGGCGGCCTGCTCTCCGCTGGCGGCTTCCAACTCCTCGATGATCTCGCTGCCGCTGGTCTCGCGCCGCGCCGCGAAGTGGTGGAGGGCCCAGTGCATCCGGGTCAGGTCGCCTGCCTGGGCCTCCGGTCGCCCCCGCCACCACCGCTCCCAGAGGTCGGCCAGGGGAAGATCGTCGCCGCGCAGCATCCAGGGGTGGGCATTCCCGAGCAGGACCGTCTCGCGTCCGCCCCAGCCCGGGCCGCTCAGCGGTGTCTCGCGGTGCGAGGCGATCAGGGCGTCCAGGGAGCGCAGGAGTTCCGCCCCCCGCCGCACGTCCTGGGGGAAGTCGCGGTCGCTGGGGCTCAGGGTGGGGACGGGTGCCAGCCCCGCCGGGTCGAAGAGGCCCAGGCCGTTCTCCAGGGTCAGCGCGCTTTCCGGCTGGGTCAGCCCGGCGTACAGCGTCTCCTCGGTGGTGTTGGCGGGCCTGAAGTCGGCGGGGGGCTCCCCGGAGATTTCCAGCAGGAGTTGCAGCCCGGCCTGCCGCTGCTCGGTGTTGCGCGTGGCGAGGAGGTCGAGGGCGCTTGCCCCCGCCTGATCCCGATTGCTGGCGAGCAGGCGGATCAGGCCCCGCCGCAGGCCCGGACTCCGGCGCCGCAGCAGGGTGTGGATGACGCCGACCTCCTCTGGGGAGGGGGTCAGGTGCGCCATCACCCTCACCGCCTCCTCCGAGACGCCGCTGTTGCGGTCCTGGAGCAGGGTGACGAGGAGGTCGCGGGTGGGCGCGTCCAGCACCTCGTCCCCGGGACGCTCGGCGCGCCGCTGCCCCAGGCGCCGGAGGGTGAAGCTCTTCCCCGAACTGCTCATCCCGCCCAGGTAGGGCCTCAGATCCGAGAAGGGCCGGTCGCCCAGCAGCGCAGGCAGGGTGTCGAGCACGTCCGGGCGGGCGGGCGTGTGCCCCAGCCAGGGGAAGAGCAGGGGACGGTGCCCCGCGGCCTCGGGCACCCGGGCGGCGTAGGCGGCGAGGGCGTCGAAGGTCAGCAGGCCTTCTTGCCCCCGCTGCCGGTTCGCCGGGCCAATCACGAGGGCGCCGAGGCGAACGTCGGGGTCGGCGATCAGGAGGTCGAAGTCGCCCCTGTCCAGCAGCTCGGCACTCAGCAGGAACTGGGTCCCGGCCATCCGCCGCTCGGGATCCGCATCCGCCAGCAAAGTGCGCGCCAATCCCGCCGCCGCCCGCGCGTCCCGCATGGCGAGGGTGAACAGGGCGAGGTAGGCGGATACACCGCTTCCCGACCGCACGGCCTCCCGCGCCTGTTCGGGGCCTTCGAGATACTCCAGCGCCTCCTCCAGCAGGCGGCGGACGGTCTTCACGTCCGTCACGTCGTAGCCCAGGCCGAACCACACGTCGGCGGCACGCAGGCAGGCGGCGAAGCGCAACAGGTCCTCACGCAGGATCAGGCGCAGGAAGCGGGCGAAGGCGTCCGGGTGCGCCTCGTCCACGCTCTCCAGAATGACCTGCCGCAGCCCCTCCTGCCGCTGGGCGGCGAGCAGCAGGCCCTCGGCCAGCGCCCAGGCTTCCGGGCGGGAACTGGCGAGGAGCGCGCCGGGCACATGCCTCCCCATGCGGGCGACCGGGTGCTGCGTGGCCGCCGTGTCCTTCAGGATCTGGAAGACCACCTTGTCCCCGTCGTCGAGCGCCTGCGCGAACAGCAGGCCCAGGCGGTAGGACTGCCAGCCCGGCAGCAACCCGGCGTGGACGGCGAACCACTCCAGGTCCTGCGGGTAGTCACGGGTGACGTGCCAGACGCCCCAGACCCAGTCCGCGGCGCTGCGGGCGTGCAGCAGGTGGCCCGGAGCCCGGAAGGCGCGGCGCGCATAGCCCTGGGGATAGGGGTGGCGGGTAAGGAGCGCCCGGATGGTCCGGCGGGCCGTCTCCGGGAATCCTGGGAAGAAGGTGGTGGCGATGTCCCCGAGGGTCGCCTCGTCGTCCTTCTGGAACAGCTCGGCGAGGACTTGAGCGGGCGTCGTGTGCTGCTCCTGCTTCTCCACCTTTTCCAGCGCCTCCCGCAACTCGGCCGGAAGGGCCTGCGCCCGTTCGAGAAAGGCTTTCTTCCAGGGCTGCTGATACGTTCTGAGCAGTTCCTGCACGTCCACGCTCAACCTCCCGCCAGGGCCGTCAGGCGCAGCAGCAGGAGCGTGCTGTCGGGGCGCAGGGCGAGGGGCTGATCCAGGCTTTCGATCTGCTCATCGTCCAAGAAGACGTAATAGAGCCCGTCCCCAAAGGCGCGCAGGGCGGTTTGAGTAGCTTCGTCGGCATCAGCGGGCGCCGTCCGCTCCTGTGGCGCGACCCGAATCACTCCCGTCGCCGCCCCGTCGCTCAGCTCCTTCTCCGTCAGCACCCGCAGGAGGCCCACGCGATCCTGCCGCTCGTTGTACGCCGCGACCTCCTGCCGCACCAAATGCGCGAGCAGGCTCTGCAGGGTGTGTGCCCCATCGGGAAGAGGAACCGGGCGGCGCTCGAAGGGAGTACGGCGGCCTACAACTTTCGTTTCGACGATCATGCGGAAACCTCGGGGACTAGGATAGGAATGGTGGATAGATTTACCATTCAGTGTACGGGAGGGAAAAGGTTATGTAAATAGCGTAATAGCAGGGAGTCTTCTGCTCCTGCTCCATTAAAAGGCCCTCGCCAGCTGACCCGGCGGTCGAACGCTGTAGCCTTCAGTAGGTCATTGAGACCATCAGAAGCAGTCGGGGCGCACGGCCAAAAAGAAAGACCCACTTCTGGAGCGGGTCTTCCGGGTTCTGGAGCCAGGGGTCGGATTTGAACCGACGACCTACTGATTACGAATTTCTTTTCTCATATCCCAGCTCCGCATAGCTTTTCCCTTTTTGGCGTTCTGAAGGGGTGTGACTGTTCCAACGCTTCCTGACTCTTCCCACGTTTTCCCACCATTTCCCAGGCTGGTAGTGACACGGTAGTGACAATCTAAGAGCTATTCTGCTTCGTTCAGGACGAAGAAAAACGGAGTGCGTATTTTCAGTTTGAATTGTGTTGGCTCCTGGCTCAGATGGGACAAGTGCGTAGCAGTCCCGGGGTACAGTGAGTCATGACCTACAGCCTCCTGCAACCCACCTCTCAGGGCGCGCAAACGGTTGGCCGCTTCGACACCTACGCCGAGGCGCGGACCGCTGCCAGCGAAGGGCACGACTACACCGCCACGGAAATCCACCCCGCTGGCTACGTGGAGGTCGAGGACGCGCGAGGGCATACGCTGTACCTGATCACCTTGAGTCAGGACGAAGCGGGCCGCTGAAGTAGCAGGTTTGCGGCTTTTAGGAGTGCGTCGGACTCTGGATATGAAGGCCAGGAGTTCGAATCTCTCCGGGCGCGCCAAGAAAACTCCACTGTGAGGGAGTTTTTACTTTTGGGCCCAGGTGAGGAAAGGGCGGCGTGCATAGTTCTTGCCTTACGCAGGAGAGGCCAAGCGACGCCAGCGCATCGGCATCGGGGACGGGTAAGCGAAGTGCTGGTGCTGCTTATGGAGATGGTGAGCAGTTGAGATGAGGAGATCATTTAGATCCAACGGTGGAAGGGCAGTGGTGCTGAGTGGGCCAATCTTGGTCGTCTTTCCAAATGTCCCAGCCGTAATCGACTGGCGCCATCTGCACCGCCGCAGCAGGGAGGTCGGGGAGGGTTAGCTGTACTTCGGGGAAATTCGGCGAGATGACGTAGGGGCCAGCATCCGTGATGCTGGCCCCTGTGCTATGGGCCGTCCACTTCCTCCCTGGACCCGACACTTCCCCACCTGGTTCGCGCCCTTCTTGGTGCAGTTCCGCCACCGGGCACAGCGAACCTGGGCCCCTTTGTAGGTGCGTGGACTGTGCAGCGCCACGTCCCGGAAAAGCATGCAACCCCGGGCTGCGGTGGTGGCGCCTGGGAAAGCAGACCCTATCCAGCAGTTCATCACCGATAGCCCGTGGCTGACCAGGCCCCTGGAGACCCTGCTCGCCCAACGGGCTCAGCAGATGCTGGGTGGGCAACACGCCGTGTTGACCATCGACGATACCTGCCTCACGAAGTTCGGCAGCAAGTCGGTGGGCGTCGCCCGCCAGTACTCCGGACAGGTCGGGAAAATCACCACCTGCCAATGTCTCGTCTCCTTGACCCTCGCTCAGCACGAGTTGCCCGTTCCCCTCGCGTGACGGCTCTTCCTGCCACAGGAATGGACCAGCGATCCAGCTCGCCTCAGAGCGGCTGGTGTTCCGCTGGAACACCAGCCACCACAGACCAAGTGGGAACTGGCCTTGAGGGAGTTGGACCGAGTGCGTGAACACGTCACCTTCGACCTGGTGTTGGCGGATACTGGGTACGGCGTGAACGCTCACTTTCGGCAGGCGTTGACCGAGCGAGGACTGCTGTGGTCGGTGGGCATCACCCGCTCGCAGACGGTCTATTCCAAGGACGCTCCGCTCCACTGCTGAGTGAAAGGACTGGCTATGACCGACCGTCCGACTCTCAGCGTGAGCGTCCACTCCGCGGCTCTTCCCACCGTGCAGGCCGAGCTGCAAGTGGTGCATGTCTCGCCCAGCGGCATCGTCAACTTCCCGAACCGCAGCGCCTTCGAGATCACCCACCTTCCCGGGTCGTCGGATGTCTTCTCCAAGACGCGGGAGTTCCGGGTCGACCTGGGGGAACTGAAACGTCGGCAGGGGGACCAGATCGGCCACCTGTACGCCGTGACCATCTTCAGCTCCCCGCGCTCCCTGGTGCTCCTCGACGGCATGGTGCTGGAGGTGAGGGCTCCGGGCGTGGAGGCCACCTCGGCGATGAAACTCAATGACCATGCGGTGCTGCTGGGCATCTGGTGGCAGAACTGGGCGGGGGAATGGGCCTTTGAGCATGTAGGACAGACGCTGGACACCCAGAACGCGACCTACCAGGCCATCTTCCTCACCGGCAGGTACGCCGAGCGGTTCGCGGAGCGGTAGCCAACAAAAACAGGCGACCGCTGGGGTCGCCTGAGGGGTGCGGGTGACGGGGCTCGAACCCGTCCGGGGCCTGCAACCGGCCCGCTCGCGCGTCCGTTTTGAGCAAGGTGGACGCCTCCCTTCACCGGAAAGACCTGGGTGGCTGAGCCACCGGGCGTGGGAGGCGGCTTGGTCAGGGCCTCAACCGACGCGCGGGTCCTTCTCACTTGTTCACCGCCGACCGACGTACGCCAGGGGCGGGCGAAGAAGAAGGGCGGCCTGTGGTCGCCCTTGATGTTGAAAACAATAGCGTCTTATGCACGCAAAGTCAAATTATGCGACTGAAATGCGGACGAAAGTCCGCATACTCAACGGCACCTTGGCACGTCCGGAACGAGATTTTCCCTTCCGTCCGAACCCCGCCGAAAAACGTTCCCCGTTCCAGCGCCCGCCGAGCATCCCCTGCCCATGCAACACTGCCCCCTTGTTCCTGCTCGGGCTACCCCACTGCACGTCGTCCTGGACGGGCTTTTCGGTTCACCTGAATCTCGTCCGCATTTCAGTATGCAGGGGGTGGGGATCAGAGGTACGTGTACAACGTCTCCCGGCTGATTCCGAAGTCGCGGGCCACCTTGGCCTTCGCTTCCCCGGCCCGCATGCGCTGCCGCAGCTGCTCCACCTGGGGGTCGGTGAGGGCCTTCTTGCGGCCCTTGTACACCCCGGCCTTCTTGGCGACCTCGATGCCCTCGCGCTGGCGTTCCCGGATGAGGGTGCGCTCGAACTCCGCAAAGGCTCCCATCACGTTCAACATCAGGTTGGACATGGGGGAGTCTTCACCCGTGAAGGTGAGGCCCTCTTTGACGAACTGCACAGCCACACCCTGTTGAGGGCGGCCCCTGACTGAGGACGCCGTTGTGGAAGGTGTTGTTCCCCGCGCCGATCTGCACCTCCGCCGTCAACCGTCGCCGCTGTTCCTCGTTCATGTTCGATCTACCTCCCTCTACGGTCATCTGCTGAAGCAGGCCGACCAGCCGGGGGCCGATCTCGTGGGTCCGCAGGATTTGATTCACCACCACATGGCGCAGGGCACTCAGAGGCATCTCGGAGTACTCGGCCTCCTCCGGGTTCCGGGTGCTGCACGAGGGTCCGGCCCCCGAGTTGCCCAACAGTCCACAGACCGGAGGTGCCGTCGTTGAGCATGCCGGAGAGCAGCACGCCGATCACCTGTACGCCGTACGCCTCCGCTGCCGAGCGGAAGAGGACGTCGATGGCGGGACGGGCGAGATTCTCCTTCGGGCCGCGCGACAGATGGAGGTGGTCGTCCACGACCAGCAGGTGATGATCGGGGGGAGCGACGGCAATCGACCCGGGCTGGAGGCGGTCGCCATGCCGGGCGTGGCGGGCGGGGAGGGGTCCGGCGTGGGTGAGCAGCTGGGGCAGGTAGCTGGGCTGGTCAGCGAGGGTGTGGACGACGAGCAGGAGGGGGGCGGGGAAGTCGGGCGGGAGGACGGGGACGAGCTTGAGCAGGGCGGGGAGGGCGCCAGCGGAGCCACCGATCACGATCAGGGGAGGCGGCATGGCTCATGGTGAAGCGTGGCGCAGGGCGGCGGGGTAAGCGTGGCCTTCACCCACTGCCCCTGCCAGGAGAGGGCGCTGAGCGTCGATTGCCGCATGACGGCTGGCGTGACCCCACAACCTCCTCGCCGTGAGTGGGCGAGTCGCCGGATCCGTCTTGTCCCCGCTGCTTCGCTCTGTCAGCGTGAGCGCGCCGGAAGATGGACCGGCGCGCCATGCCTGCCACGCTCGCGCTGTGCCCCACGGAGGTCGCCACGTTCTGGGAGTGGGGGTATACCCCAGTCTGACGAGGTTTCCTTCTTGACGGCTTCAGAGGCCAGGAATCTGCCTGGGTCCTCCGCTGGGCCTCCACAGGAACAACCGCCACGCGAAGGCCAGGGTCAGCCCCGTCAACGCCAGTACCACCCCCCACATCACCCCGGGAAGTTCCCCCGCCACCATCGCTCGACCTAGCGACGCCCCCGCTGACAGGAAGCACAGCAGGTTGCCCAGCCCGACTGGCCGCCCGTAGATCCCCCCGATCGGGTTGCCCCGCCCCCACCAGTTGATCACGCCCAACCCGAGCAACCCGCCCGCGGCGAGTTGCGCCAGCACCTCACCCCCCGCGGACGGCACCCCCAGCCACGCGGCCACGACGTCCGCGGCGAACAGCAAGGGCAGGCCGAGCGCGAACAGCACAACAGCGGTCACGGTGAGGAGCAGGCGTCCAGCAGCGTCTTGGGGCATGGCGGCACCTTGTCGTACCCTCTACTTGCCGTGCAAGATCAACCGGGAAGTAGACCCTACCGCGTTCAGAACCGCCTCCAGGCCGAACTCTTGATGGACCGCGCGTGGCTGCGCCTCCTCGACGTGTTCACCCCGGAGGCCCGCGGCATCGCCGACGCTGCCCGCGTGCTGGGCGTGACGACCGAATGGCTGTACAAGCGGGTGCGTCGCCTGCAGCGCGCCGGGCTGCTCACCGTGCAGGACACCCGCCCGCGTGCCGGCCGGGCCGTGCGGTTGTACCGCGCGGCCTCTGACGCCTTCTTCGTGCCGTTCTCCCTCGTGCCGCCCGAGAGGGTCGGGCGGCAGAACCGCGCGCGGCACCTCGACCTGTTCGAGACGGCGATCGGGCGGGCGTTCCTTCGGGCGCCGTTCGACCAGCAGGGGTGGGGGTTTGTGACGGAGCGGGCACCGAATGGGGATGTGTCCTTCCGGATCATGCGGGAGGACGGGGTGCGGTGGGCGGAGTTGGGGGAGGCGGCGCCGGTGATGGTGAGTGGGTGGCACCTGCTGCACCTCACACCGGGGGAGGCGCGAGACCTTCAGGGGGAGTTGCGCGGGCTGCACGAGCGGTACGCGCGGCGCACGGGTGAGGTGCCATTTCTGCTGGGGATCTTCCTGGCGGACACGTCGAACGTCCCGGGGCTCGAGCACGCGCGCGGCGACAACGTCGACACGTGAGGGAGGGGGCGGCCCTCTCCTGAGGGTGCGTGGCCTTTCAGGGTGGGAGCGGCGTAAGCATTCGCTGGGTCTACCTCGCCTTGACGCCCTGCGTTCCAAGGCGGGCAGAGTGAGCAGCAGGCGCCAGGGCGCTGGCGCCTGCTGCTGCCTTGTTCATCCGTCTGGGAAGACCTGTTCTCAGACCGAGCCCTCAGGGGACGCGCCCTCCCCCAGTGAAGAGTCCCAGAGCGGCAGGGTTCGGTGGAGTGCACGCGTTAGCGGGCAAGGAGAACGTCACTGGGAGACGCGAGGTGGGTTCGTTTCAGCCAGGCAATGCCGTAGCGGGCGGCGCTGTCGAGTCCACCGGAGGGGCTGAGCGGGCTGATGATGACCTGAGTGTTCAGGCCAAGCTCCGTCAGGGCGAGCCGGAGGGGTTTCCAGTCGCGCAGCGCTCCAAGGACCCCAAAGGATGAAGTGCCGAGTGGGCGCTTTGTCATCGTCCGGGACAGGGGAAGGGTCAGGAACCCGAGGCTCCCGCTGCCTGCCGCTCGGCTGAAGTCGCCCCCCGTCCCGGACGGCGCAGGGTCACCGCGCCGAGCAACACGAAGGCGGCCCCTGTCAGCGCGGCGCACAGCAGAAAGACCGCCTGATACCCAAACGCCTGCGCGAACGCCCCCGAGACGATGCCGGACAGGACCGCCCCCACGCTGTTCGTGTTGGTGTACAGCGTCAGGGCCGTCCCCGTGCGGCCCGGCATCAGCTCCTGGAAGTACGCCATGCCCAGGGTCGTCGTGACCGCGATCACCGCCGCCCGCACGAGTTGGGCGACCGCCAGCAGCCATACCGCCGGGGCGAACGCCATCAGCAGGAAGTACAGGACGAACAGCGCGAAGCTCAGCGTGATCAGCCGCTCGTTCGAGAAGCGGCGGGAAAACAACGCGAAGCTGAGGATAAAAGGAATCTCCAGGAAGGCGCACAGCCCCACCAGAAACCCGACCGTACTTTCCGGCGCGTGCAGCCCGTCCGTCACGTGCAACGGCAGCGCGATGAAGCCCATGTTGTTCGACACGCCGTACAGCACGAAACTCAGCGCGACCAGGGCCAGGGGCCTGCGCGCGGGGCCTCCGGGAGTCGTGGCCGCCGCAGGGGTGGGAGTCTGCCCCGCCGTCCGCGAGCGGATCAGCAGCAGCGGCAGGCCGACCGCCAGGTAAAAGGCCGCCGTGGCGAGAAACAGGCCGGTGAAGCCGCTTGCCGCCAGGATCACGGCGGCCACCGCCGGGCCGAGCATCCAAGCCAGCGAGAACATCGACCGCAGCGTGATCATGCCGCGCTCGGCCGCCTCGGGGCCCGCCGCTCCGAATTCCCGCCGGGCGAACGCGAACAGTTGCGGAAAGGCGCTCGTGCCGGTACCCAGACACAGGCAGGCGATCAGGACGAGCGGCACGTAGCTGCGGGTGACGCTCAGTGACACGAAGCCCAGGGCGGCGGCCGTGACGGCAAGCAGCACCAGGCGTTTGTTGTTGGCCCGGCGGTCAGACCAGCGGGCGAGCCCGGTGCTGATCAGGATGCCCCCCAGGGACAGCAGGGTCATGAACACGCCCAGGGCCAGGGGCGACATGTGCGCCTCGTTTCTCCCGAAGAGCGGCAGGTAGGGCATGGCGAACGACGCGGCGGTACCCAGCAGCAGCGCGGCGACGGAAAAGTTCGGAAAACGGGGCATGTGGCGCAGGGTGCTGAGCGCCCCGGATGGGAACGACATGGACGGGCTCCTGGGAGGTGAAAGGCGACAGATCATCGGACGGGGCCCCTCGGGAGTCCCGTCGGCACTTCAAATGGGAGCGGCACGCTCGCTGAAGACGAGCGCGCCGCACGTGCCATCCACCCTACCGCGGTGGCACGCCAGAAAGCTCGATGTGGAGTGAACTCAGCCTGAAGCGTCGTCAAACCTGATTGCCAGACCGGGGCACAGCCACGGTTCACGTTCTCAGGTCGCCCTCACTCCTCACGCAGACCGCGGGGCCACCGCCTCGTGAGCTGTGGGGACAGGACGGAGCCACCCCAGCAGGAGCCTCCCGGCTGACTTCCGGACGATATGGGGAGCGGAGCCACCGGGATCACAGCATGATTCGGTGCGTGGCCAGGCGTGGGCTGACCGCGGCTTCACGGTCCGTTGCTGTCGCGCACGCTGCATTCCCTCAAGGGAGACCGTTCCTCCCCAGTGGTGTCTGCCGGTTCTCAGCGGCCCTGAGACCAGACCGTTCAAACGTAAGGCGGGAACAGTTCCTGGGCGCCCTTCCCGCTATCCTGCCGCATCTCATCGACAGGAGGTCAACGCTTGAATGCATCTGATTTGAGTGGTACGTCCTGGACCGCCGGAGTGCGGTTCTAACCATCCAACTCTGTTGCTCCGGCTTGATCTGAGCTGGAGACATGGGGAGAGAGCGGGCCGGAATCTTCCGACCCGCTCTCGCTTATCCCACGCCCGGTGGCCCAGGGACTCTGCCTCGCTCACATCGCCGGAGAGGCAGAGCCCGCACTTCCAGGCTGGCGGTCCCGAACGCTCAGCGCAGGGGCTGGATTTGCAGCAGCGGGATGTCGACCCCGGGGGGCCGCGTGAGGCAGAACAGGACCGCCTCGGCCACGTCCCGCGGTTCGAGCATCTCCAGCCGCTTCTTCCTCTGCTGCTTTTCCTCGACTGGAACGTCGATCATGGGCGTATCCACGAAGCCCGGCTCGATCAGGCTCACCCGGATGCCCTCCGCACGGACCGTCCTCCCCAGCGCCATCGAAAAGCCCCGCACCGCTGACTTCGCCGCCACGTAAGTGGCATACGGCCCATCACGCACCTCGGCGGCCAGGGATCCGACGTTCACGATATGCCCGCCATGCTCGCGCATCCGGCGGGCCGCGAGGTGCGCACAGGTCACGTACCCGCCCGCGTTCACCTGCATCAGGTGCTCGGCCCCCCGGGCGTCCTCGTCCCAGAAGGGCGTGCCGCGCACGGAAGCGTTGTTCACGAGCACGTCCAGACCGCCCCAGCGGTCGATCTCCTGGAACAGCCGGTGGAGGTCATCCAGCCGGACCGTATCGATGGGGAGGCCCTGCACCTCGCCCCCGGCGGCGCGCAGGTTGTGGAGTGCAGCTTCCAGGGTGCTTGGCCTGCGGCCGACGACGAACACGCGGGCGTGCTGCCGAACGAGCAGGTGGGCGACGGCGAGACCGATGCCGGTCGTGCCGCCCGTGATGAGGACGCGCCGACCCGCCAGGGGTGGGCTGGGGGCGTGGGGGATCTGGTCGGGCATGAGTTCTCCTGAATTGCGGTTCGGGTGAGAGGGCCTCACTCCTGGCATACGGGGCGTCTGCGGACCCTGGAGGGCGGGGCGCGGCCACCGGCCCCAACCCCTCGCCCGGGAGAGCGCCCGTCGGGGCCCAGGGCAGGCGGCCCGGCAGCCGCCGCACCTTTAGCCTGTCTCCTGCTGGCGGCTCATCCCCTCCGTCTCAGCGGGAGGTTTTCGCTGTCTCCCCGGCCACTGAAAAGGGGCGTCGTCTCCCCAGAAGCCAGACGCCCGCCCCCAGCGCAGCGAGTTCGGCGGCTCCCCGCAGGGAGGGGCGGGGCAGCCACCTCAGGGCGCTGACGGCCAGTCGGGGCGGCGTGTCCCGCTGGGGAGACGATGCTGCGTGCGCCGTCTCCACGGGGAGAGGGCCGACCCCCGCGAACAGGTCCCGCATCGCCCGGGCGAACGGGGCGAGGTCCTGCGGGCCCCGGCTGGAGACCCAGTTGCCGTCGCGCACGACCTCCTGGTCCAGCCACGTTGCCCCGGCGTGAACGAGATCGTCGCGGATGCCCGGCCAGGAGGTCAGCGTCCTGCCCCCCACCCGGCCCGCCGAGGCGAGCAGCCACGGGCCGTGGCACAGAGTGGCGATGGGCTTTCCGGAGGCGTCGAACGCGCGGGTGAACTCCCGGGCGGCCGCGGATTGCCGCAGCAGGTCGGGGTTGATGAAGCCGCCCGGGATGAGGAGCCCGTCGTAGTCCTCGGGCCTGGCCTCCTCCAGGGTTCTGGACACCCGCACGCGACCGGCGGGTTCGTGAAGGTTCATCCCGCGAATCCGGCCCCGGCGCAGGGAAACGATGTCCACGGCCGCGCCCGCGGCCCGGAGGGCGGCCACGGGAACCGTCAGTTCGACCTGCTCGAAGCCGTCGGTCACCAGCACTGCAATGCGGCGGTCACGCAGTTCCCGGGCCATCAACCTTCCCCGGATGGTGAGGAGTCGGGGTGGTTTGCGCGGAGGAGCTCTGGCCTCGCCTGAACTGGGGACGTCATAGGGCCATGCAGTCGTAGACGAACCAGCCCGTCCAGCAGCGGGAGGCTCATGGGGCTGTAGACCCAGGCAAGCGGGCGCAGGGCGTCCTCGTTCCACAGGAAGGCGCGCAGCAGCTCACCAACCCTGGCCTCCGCCGCCCTGCCGGAAAGCGAGGTGGGCAGATGGGGACGGAGGCTGACCACCCCCCTGTCCTCCCACACCTGGAGGTGGGGGACCTGGGCGCCCTGCAATGGCTCTTCCAGGGAGTACACGCGGCGGTCACGTGCCGCCCGGGTCATCAGGTGCTGGGGGCGCTGATGCACGAAGTCCCAGCGGAGGTGCGACAGGCACAGCAGGTCCGGGAGCGGTGTCACGAGACGCTCCTGTCCAGCCAGCCACTCAGGCTACCCGCTGGACCAGCCAGGTAGCGCCCCAAGGCGTCCTCCAGGCTGGGCAGCAGTTGGGCGCGGTGGCTCCTGAGGGCGCTGTAACGGGGCCGAGGGGCCACCCACCCCAGTTCCCGGCCGGGAACTGGCCGGACGCGGTGCCGGGGAAGCCCGGCCGCCTCGGCGAGGGTGCCCGCGAGTTCGGCCCAGGTGCTCTCGCCGCGGTTGACGAGGTGCCACACGCCCTGTTCGCCGTCGATCAGCAGGTCGAGGCTGGTGTGCACCAGGTCGGGCAGGTACGTCGGGGAGAAGCGGTGGTCCTGGTCGAGAGAGACCGTTCCGCCCGCGCTAAGCCTCCGGAGGGTGTTGACCAGCGGGTCCTCGGACGTGCCCGAGCCGAACAGGGCGGAGCTGCGGATGATCAAGGCTCCGGGGTGGGCGGCGAGCACCTGACGCTCGGCCTCCAGCTTGGCCCGGCCGTAGGCGTTGATGGGCGAGGGCCGGTCGTGCTCCTCGTAAGGCGCCTGGCCTTCCCCGGCGAACACCTGGTCGGAGGAGTAGGTCAGGAGTTCGACCCCTCGCGCCGCGCACGCCCGGGCCCAGGCCGTCAGGCCGACCGCGTGGGTCTGCCAGAACTGGTGATGGTGGCGCTCGGCCTCGTCGATGTGGCCGTACCCGGCGGCGTTCACCACCGCCCAGGGCCGCTCGGCCCGCAGCAGGTCCAGGGCCCCGCCCTGCCCGCTGACCTCCAGCGCCGAGGGCGGCAGCAGCCGGTACGCCAGCCCGCGTTCCTGGCACAGCCGCACGACCGCCTGCCCGAGTTCCCCCGCGCCCAGGATCAGCAGGGGCCGGGCGGTGCAGCCCAGCACCGCCCCTTGGGGGGCCGTGCCCAGCGGCGAGTAGTGGAAGCGGTCGGGCCGCTCCCAGAACCCGGGCGAGCCCAGCGTGGGGTGGTGGGGCGCCCCGCCGGTCGCCCGGGAACACAGGAGCCCCGCCAGCGCCGTGGGACGCGGGGTGGTCGAGCGCACGTCGAAGGCGCCCGGCTCGTAGTGGCCATGAAAGCCAGTGTGCAACCGGTTCCAGTCGAAGCTCCCCAGGATCGCCCAGGAGGTCACGGCCCGGATGTCCGCCCCCTGCGAGCGGACCCGCTCGGCCGCCCGCCAGAACGTTTCGAACCAGCGAAGCTGCTCCTCGCGGGTGCTGTCCAGGTGCGCCTCCGTGATGGCCACGGGCCGGCGGTAGCGTTCCCAGGTCTCGCGCAGCAGGGCCTCGATCCCCGACGTATTGTGGTAGATCCTTACCGCTTCGATGTCCGCGTGGGTGGCATTGCGGTGGTGCTCGCGGTACCGTTCCCGCCGCTCGTCGAGGAAGCGCTCGCTCGTCACGTAGTAATCCACGCCGATCACGTCGGGCGGGCAAGGATTGGCCCGGAACCAGTGCAGGTCTTCGGGGGTCACCCCCGAGGCCAGGAGGTAACCCCACAAGGCGTGCTCCTCATCCACCCGGCCGCACAGCAGGTCGTAGGCCAGCCAGCGCCGCTCGTTCTGAAAATCGGCCTCGGCCTGCATGGCCGGGGTGGCGTGGGCCTTGCCCAGGTCGTCGGTCTGCACGAGTTCGGCGTCCGGCTGCACCTCGCGGATCGCCCGCATGGCGAGCACGGTGCCGCGGCACTCGTTGAGGAGCGCCCGCACGAAGCTCGCGTCCGAGGTGTGGTGTGGATACCAGACCCCGTACAGGCCGCTGAAGCGGGCGGTCGTTAGGGGCTCGTTGACCGGAGTGTAGGCGCGCAGCCAGGGATACCGCTCGGCGACCTGCCGGGCGTAGGCGGCGAGTTTCTCGGGAAACTCCGGGTCGAGCAGGCTGGTGTAGTGCGGCCCGCTGCCGTGGTGGAGCAGTGTGGCGATGGGGGTGAGGTCCAACTCGCGCAGACGCCCCAGGCGTTCGTCGGTCCAGCGCCAGTCGAGCGAGTCGGGGGACTCGGGCGCCACTTGCTCCCACAGCACCGGGTAGCGGATGCGGCGCGCGCCGAGTCCGGCGAGCAGGTCAAGGTCCCCTGGCCGCTCGGCGTGGCCATTGACCACGAGCTGGTCGAGAAAGGTCTCGCCCACCCGGTTGAGGGTGCACTCCACCCCGATCCACAGTTCGAGCGGGGGGCGGACGCTAGCGGGAAGGTCGCTCATGGCGCCCCCGGGCTGAAAAGAGCGTGTTGTTCCCACCCACGAGGGCGGGTGTGGTCTTCCCCGAATCGGAGACCAGCAGAATCGCCGAGCAGGGGTGAAGGAACGTGGGCGCGGGCCGACATTCGAACCAAGGCTTCAGGTGCCTCAGAACCTGGCGCAGAAAAGGCATGTGGGGAAGTCTGGCCAGGAGGAAAGCTGCCCGGTTGGTATCCACCTAAAGCGAACTTCCCGGCTTTCTACGGTGGGGTGTGAGTCAGATGAAGCATCACGCGGACCCACCGCCAGGCGGCCCCTGGACATCCCGTCACCCACCTGCTCCTCAACCTTTTGAAGGCGGGTCCCGCGCCCCGGGCTCGTTCTCGTGACCCTTCACGGTGGTGTGGCCGGAAACGGCTTTTTCGGGGGCTGGAGTGGCCGTTCTGCCAGCGTCGCGCTGACCTCCTCCTCTGCCTGGTGCCGGGCAATCCACTCCGGCTGTTCCTCCCCCGTCAGGGCAGCTTCATCTGCTTGAAGGTGTGTGTGAGGGCAGGTTAAAAGCTGGCGCACACGAGGGGCATGTGGTGTTCCGACGGGCGCTCTAACGTGACTGTTGCCCGCTTCGGCCCATCAACACTTCCTCTCAAGGAGACACCACCGTGACCAGCAATCCGTCCACCCCTGGTGAGTCACTGGGCTCGCCGCTCTCGACCACGCCCCAGCGGGTCCTCGAAAAGCAGGTGTACCGCGGCCCGAACGTGTTCGGCTACGAGCCGATGATCCGCTTTCAGCTCGACCTGGGCGCGCTGGAGGAGTATTCCTCGAACAAGCTGCCCGGCTTTACCGACCGCCTGCTCGACCTGCTGCCGTCGCTGGAAACACACGGTTGCTCCTATCGCGAGCCGGGGGGCCTGATCCGGAGGTTGCGGGACGGCACCTGGCTCGGGCACGTGACCGAACATGTCGCCCTCGAACTCCAGACCCTGGCGGGGCGGCGCGTCACCTACGGCAAGACCCGCTCGGTGCGGGGACGGCCCGGCGTCTACAACGTCTTGTACGCTTACAAGGAGGAGCGCGTCGGGCAGATCGCGGGCGCGGTCGCGTTGCGCCTGGTCAACAGCCTGCTCCCCCCCGAGTTGCAGGGGGTGGAGGGTGTCGGGCAACTGCTGCCCGCCGGGGTGAGCAATATCGACCCCGACTCGCCCTTCGACTTCGGCGCCGAACTCGCCGAGCTGCGAAGATTGACGAAGCGCTTCACGCTGGGGCCGACCACCCAGTCCCTGGTGAGCGAGGCCGAGCGCCGGGGCATTCCGTACCTGCGGCTGGACGACGAGAGCCTCGTGCAGCTTGGCTACGGCAAATATCAGCAGCGGATTCGCGCCAGCATCACCAGCCTGACGCCCCACATCGCCACGATGACCGCGAGCGACAAGGACCTCACCAAGCAACTCCTCGACCGGGCCGGACTGCCGGTGCCGCAGGGCGTGGTCGTGCGCGACGCGGACGAGGCGGCCCGGGCGGCGCGGCGGTTGAAGGGGCCGGTCGTCACCAAGCCTTTGGACGGCAACCACGGGCGCGGCGTCTCGCTGAACCTGACCTCCGAGGAGGAGGTCCGAAAGGGCTTCGAGGAGGCGAGGCAGCACAGCCGCGATGTGGTCGTCGAGCAGTATTTCCCCGGCAACGACCACCGCGTCCTGGTGGTGAACGGCGAGGTGATCGCGGTCGCCGAGCGCGTACCCGCCCACGTCGTGGGGGACGGTGGGCGCACCATTGCCGAACTTGTGGAGGAGGTCAACCAGGACCCCCGCCGCGGCGACGGCCACGAGAACGTCATGACGCGCATCAAGCTCGACGCCCATGCGCTGCAACTGCTCGCCCGATCGGGACGCTCGCGCGAAACGGTGCTGGCTCAGGGTGAAATGGTATTCCTGTGCGACACTGCGAACATCTCCACTGGGGGCACGGCCGTGGACCGCACCGACGCGGCCCATCCCGAGAACATCACCATCGCCCGCCGGGCCGCGCAGGTCATCGGCCTCGACGTGGCGGGCATCGACCTCATCAGCCCGGACATCACCCGCTCGGTCCACGAGACGGGCGGCGGCATCGTGGAGGTGAACGCCGCGCCCGGCTTCCGGATGCACCTGCAACCCTCCGAGGGCCAGCCACGCAACGTCGCCGCGCCCGTCCTGAGCATGCTCTTCCCCAGGGGCACGCCCTGCCGCATGCCGATCATCTCCATCACCGGCACCAACGGCAAGAGCACAACCTCGCGCATGGTGGCGCACATCCTGCGGCAGGCGGGGAAGTTGGTCGGCCTGACGACCTCCAACGGCATCTACATCGACGGCGAGCAGATTCTCAGCGGCGACACCACCGGGCCGAAAAGTGCCAAGGTCGTCCTGAGCGACCCCAACGTGGAGGTCGCCGTGCTGGAGACCGCGCGCGGGGGCATTCTGCGCGAGGGGCTGGGCTTCGACCGCTGCGACGTGGGGGCGGTGCTGAACATCCAGCCCGACCACTTGGGCCTCAAGGGGATCGAGACGGTCGAGGACCTCGCCTGGGTCAAATCCCTGGTCGTCGAGGTGGTGACCGAGGGCGGAACGAGCGTCCTGAATGCGGACGATCCCCTCACCCTGCGGATGCGGAAGAAGGCGCGGGGACGGCTCGCCCTTTTCTCCATGCGGGGCGGGGACTCGTGCTCGCCAGAGTTGCAGGAGCACATCTCCGGGGGCGGGACGGCGGTCGTGCGCGAGCCAACCGCGCTGGGTGACGAACTCGTGCTGTACGAGGACAGCCAGCGCATCCCGATCCTGCGGGCGCGCGACATTCCCGCGACGCTCGGCGGCTTCGCGCAGGTGAACGTCCAGAACGCGCTGGCCGCAGCGGCCATCGCGGTTGCGCAGCATGTCGAGCTGCCGGTGATCCGCACGGCGCTGAGCACCTTCACGACCTCCTTCGAGCAGAGCCCGGGGCGCCTGAACCTCTACGACGGCCACCCCTTCCGGGTGATCCTCGACTACGCCCACAACCCTTCCGGACTGGAATACCTGCGCGACCTCGTGGGGCATATCCGCCCCCCGCGCGGCCGGGTGATCGGCGTGATGGGGGTGGCGGGCGACCGCCGCAACGAGGACATGCGCCGCATGGGTGAACTCGCCGCCGGAGCTTTCGATGAGCTGATCGTGCGCGAGGACGACCTGCGCCGGGGCCGCCGGGTCGGGGAGGGCGCCCGTCTGGTGACTGAGGGGGCCCTGGAGGCGGGGCTCTCCCCCGAGCACCTGCACACCATCCTGTCCGAACCCGAGGCGGTGGACTTCGCGTTGCGCCAGGCGCGGCAGGGCGACCTGGTGGTCATCCTGGTGACGGAGGTCGAGGAGACCTGGCGGCAGATCCGGGACTTCGACAGTTCCGGGGTGCTGCCCAGGCCGCCCGGGGAGCCCAGTCACCAGGGGGCTTACCATGACTGAGCCGGGGCCCCGCTGGGCGATCATCGTGCACGGGGGCGCCCACGAGACCCCGCCCGGGAAGATCGCCGCGAGCCGAGCCGGGTGCCTGGCCGCCCTGACCGCCGGACGCCGGGTGCTGGAGGGCGGCGGCACCGCGGTCGAGGCGGTGGAAGCGGCGATCCGGGTGCTGGAGGACGACCCCACCTTCAACGCGGGCTATGGCTCGGCGCTCACCGCGGACGGAACGGTCGAGACGGACTCCGCCCTGATGGACGGGAGCACCCTGGAGGTGGGCGCGGTTGCGGGCCTGGTCGGTGGGCGCCATCCGGTCAGCGTCGCCCGCCGCCTGCTGCGCGAGAAGGAAATCCTGTTGACCGGGGAGGGCGCCCACCGCTTCGCCGCTACCCACGGGGCCGAGTTGTGCGCGCCCGAGGAGATGATCTCCCCCGAGCAGCGCGAAGCCTTCGAGAGTCACGACACCGTGGGCTGCGTGGCTCTCGACCTGCACGGCCACCTCGCGGCGGGCACCTCGACCGGGGGCCTGACCGGCCAGCCGGCCGGGCGGGTGGGCGACTCGCCCCTTGTCGGCTGCGGCTTCTACGCCGAGGACGGGGTGGGAGCCATCGCCCTGACTGGCGAGGGGGAGAGCCTGGCGCGCTGGATGACGGCGGCCCGCTTCATCCAGCGCCTGCCCAGAACCACGCCCGACGACGCCCTGCGCACCGTGCTGGAGGAGATGGGCGAGCGGGTGGGGGGCACCGGGGGCGGGATCGCCGTCACGCCGGACGGACAGGTCGGGTGGTGGTACACCAGCCACGACATGCCCGTCGCCTACATGCACGCGGGGCTGACGGAGCCCCGCGTCTATCTGAAGAAAACCGAGGAGCAAGCGAATGACCAACCCTGAAGAACGCGGGGCCCGCCCCGGAAACGGCACCCTGATCATCATCGGCGGCCACGAAGCCAAGGAAGGACGGCGCGAAATCCTGAAGGAGGTCGCCCGGCGAGTGAAGGGGGGCCGCCTCGTGATCGCCACCGTCGCCTCCCACAAACCGGAAGGCTACTTCGAGAGCTATCAGGAGGGCTTCGACGGCCTGGGTGTCGGCGAACTCGTCGAGCTGTACGTCGAGGAACGCCACGAGGCCTCGCGGGAGGAGAAGCTGAGGCTCTTCGAGGGGGCGACCGGGGTGTTCTTCTCGGGCGGGGACCAGCTCCGCATCACCAGCCAGATCGGGGACACGCCGCTGGAGGCGCACATCCGTGAAGTGTACGAGTCGGGCGGCGTGATCGCGGGCACCTCAGCAGGCGCATCGGTGATGTGCGAGACCATGCTGGTGAAGGGCACGAGTCAGGAGTCTTACCGGATCGGCGACCTCCAGATGGCGCCCGGCCTGGGTTTGATGCGCGGCGTGATCATTGACCAGCACTTCGCCGAGCGTGGGCGGATCGGCCGCCTGCTGGGCGCCGTCGCGCAAAACCCGCGGGTCCTGGGCATTGGCATCGACGAGGACACCGCCATCGTGGTGCAGGACAGCCACTTCACGGTGATCGGCAGCGGCGGCGTCTATGTGGCGGACGGAGCGGGCATCACCCACTCCAACATCGTCGAGGGGCGGACCGAGGACCCCCTCTCGCTGTACGACGTGCGCCTGCACGTCCTCTCGGCCGGGGACGCCTTCGACCTGGAAGGGCGCAAGCCGGTTCCAGCCCAGGCGCTCCAGGAGGCCGTGTCCAGCGACTGAGTCCCCGTCCAACTCGAACTGCTCTGGCCGACCGGGGAGGAGCCTGCGGGCACGCCTCCCCGGTGCTTCACCCCCATTCACGGAGACCTTCAGCATGTCCCAGCCCTTGACGACCGCCCTCGACGCCGCGCGCCTGCGCCAGGACTTTCCGATGCTGACCCAGACGGTGGACGGCAAGCCGCTCGTGTACCTGGACAACGCTGCCACGACCCAGAAGCCCCAGGTCATGCTCGACCGCCTGCTGGAGGTGTACAGCACCGGCTTTGCCAAGGACGCCGAGCAGCACACTTTCAGCCGCCAGGTCACCCAGCAGATTGAGCACACGCGTGCCCTGGTCGCGGGCTTCATCCACGCGCCAAGAGCAGAGAACGTGGTCTTCCTGCAAAACGCGACCGAGGCCCTGGCCGTCGTCGCGGACGGCTTCGCCCAAGCCGTTCTCGGGCAGGGCGACGAGATCGTTCTCACCGGGCTGGAACACCACGCCAACATCATTCCCTGGCTGATCGCCTCGCAGCGCACGGGCGCACGGATCAGGGTCGCGCCCGTGAACGACGCGGGGGACGTGGAGGTGGAGGCGGTCACGTCCCTGCTCACCGACCGGACGAAGGTCGTGTCCGTCTCGCACGTCTCCCATGTCCTGGGGACGGTGCTGCCGGTGCGCGAGATCACCGAGGTCGCCCACGCGCGCGGCATCGCTGTGGTGGTGGACGGCGCGCAGGCCACGCCCCACCTGCCGCTGGACATGGGGGACATCGGCTGCGACTTCTACGTGATGTGCGGGCACAAGACCTACGGCCCGACGAGCGTGGGCATGCTGTACGGGACGGACGAGTGGCTGGACCGTCTCGCCGCGTGGGAGGGCGGCTCGGACAACGCCTCGGAAGTGACCTTCGAGGGCTGGCAGCCCAAAAAACCGCCCAAAAAGTTCGAGGCGGGGACGCAGGCGCTCGTGGACATCATCGCCCTGGGCAGCTCGCTGGCGTACCTGTCGGGGATCGGGATGGAGCGCATTCAGAGGTCCGAGCAGGACCTGGTCACGGAGATGGTCGAGCGCCTGAACGGAGTGGAAGGCGTGTCGGTGCTGGGGTGGCCGCGCGAACGGGCCGCGCTGGCCTCCTTCGTGGTCGAGGGGGTGGGGGACCCCAAGGAGGTCGAGGAGTTCCTCGACCGCGAATACGGCGTGGCGGTGCGGGGAGGCGACCTGACCGCCCAACCGCTGATGAAGCGCTTCGGCATCCCTGGAGCGGTGCGCGCCTCACTCGGGCTGTACAACACCCCGCAGGAGGTGGACACGCTCGTTCAGGGGGTTGAGCAGTTCGTGCAGGCCAGGCGCTGAGCACTCCGGCGTCCCAGGAGCTGGAGGACGGACGCTCACCGGCGAGCGGGCGCCGGGAAGGAGGGGGACACCCAGTACGTGCGGCGGGCGGGGACGCTGACCACCTCCAGGTCCGGCTCCCCGCCCACACCGGGTGAGTAGCGCAGGGCCGTCAGCTTGCCGCCGAACACGCAGCCCGTGTCAATGTTCACCGTGCGGTTCAGCCAGCGCACCTCCGGCACCGGCGTGTGCCCGTACACCACCAGCGCCGGGCCGTGATACTCCGCCGCCCAGTCCCGCCGCACTGGCAACCCGAACTCGTCGCGCTCGCCGGTCGTGTCCCCGTACACCGCGAACGCCCACGCCCGCTTGTTCTTTCTCCCCTGCAAGTCCTGCTTCAGCCCCACGTGCGCCACCACCAGCCGCCCGTGATCGAGCAGGAGGTGACTCGGGAGGCCCTCCAGGAACGCCCTCACCCGGCGCCGCAACGACATGGGCTCGTGGAACAGTTGGTCGAGGGTCAGGGCGAGGCCGTTGTCCACGCTGACCCGGTGCCCCGCCAGCTTGCGGCGCAGCTTCTCGTCGTGGTTCCCGATCACGCACCGCGCCTGCCCCGCGTCCACCATGCCCATTACCAGCCGGTACACTGCCGGGGTGTCCGGACCCCGGTCCCCCAGGTCACCCAGGAAGACGGCCCGGTGCCCGGCGGGGGGCGTGACGGTGAGGTCCGGCCCGACCACGTAGCCCAGCCGGTTGAGCAAGTCCAGCAGTTCCTCGATACAGCCGTGGATGTCCCCCACGAGGTCGAAGGGGCCAGTCTCGCCGCGCCGGTCGATCAGTTGGGCCGGGTCCGTTGGGGGGATCGGGTCACCCCCTGGCAGCGCCAGTCCGTCAAGGCATGGGTGTTGAGGGAGGCAGCAAAGAGCACCAGGAAATAGGTCCGGTCACGGCGGAACCGCAGCAGGCCGAGCCACGCGGGCAGCCCGAGGTACAGCAGGAAACTCACGACTTCCAGGCCCCGATGCGCCCGCAGGGAAAGGCGGCGCGACCAGTGGAAGGGGTACGGGTCGTCGGTGGCAGACCCGAAGAGAACCCCGGCCCCCGCCAGCCCGGCCGAGACAGGCACGCTGGCCGATTGCAGGCACAGGATGCGCGGGGCGAGCAGCATCACGAGCACCAAGGCGAAGTCGATGCGGGCATGCCGGGCAGGTGAGAGTCCCGGCCAGCCGGGGGTGTCCCGAGGTTTGTGGGTTGGGGTTCCGGAGTGATCACCGGGCAGGAAGGCGTCCTTCGAAGACGATTGTAAAAACGTTCAAGGCCGAGCGCCAGTCTTTGATCGGACCCGACCACTTCGCCGACGCCCGCTGGATCGCCAGATACAGCACCTTCAAGGCCGCGTCCTCACTCGGAAACGCCCCCTTGGTCTTGGTGACCTTGCGCAGCTGGAAGTTCAGAGCCTCCACGCAGTTGGTCGTGTACACCGCCCGGCGAATCTCGGGCAGATAGCCGAAAAACGGCG